>CAZDYT010000974.1:0-1729 GCA_964509395.1 uncultured bacterium | reverse complement strand
CGCCCAGGACTCGATCGTGGGCGTGCCGCTCGGCCTGCAGGCCGTGGCGAAGGCGGTGGTCGGGTTCGTCGCCGGCGAGCTGCCCCTGTGGTGCGTGGTGGCGAATCCGGTCGTGCCGATCACCGTCGCGATCCTGGCGACGGTGGCGGACGGAGTCCTGCGCTTCGCGCTTCTCCAGCTCTTTCACTACCCGGCCGCCTTCAGTGAGCTCTTCGGGAGCGTGATCCTGCCACAGGCCGGCTACAACGGCCTCCTCGCCGCGGCGGCGCTGGGGCTCCCGGTCTTCCGGGCGCGCCCATGAGAGCCGGCCGCCCTCAACCCGGCGCCCACCGGCGGCGGCTCACGCTGCTGGCGGTGGTCGTCGGTGCCGGCTTCCTGGCGATCGCCGGGCAGCTCGCGTACCTGCAGATCTTCACGGGGGAGTACCTGGCGGCGCTCTCGGACAGGAACCGGATCCGCCTGCACACCGTCACCGCGCCGCGCGGGATCCTGTTCGACCGGACCGGGCTGCCGCTGGTCGAGAACCGGCCTGCGTTCACGCTCGCCGTGGTCCCCCGGGATGCCGACGACCTGCCCGCCGTCCTCGTTCGGCTCGCTCAGCTGCTCAACATCCCGGCGGCGGAACTGGACGAGCGGTTCGCCCGCGTGCCGCGAGACTCGCCCTGGCCGGTCCGCCTCCAGCGCGGGCTCACGCTCGACGAGGTCTCGCGCGTCGAGGAGTGGAAGCTCGACTTGCCGGGCGTCACGGTCGAGGTCGAGTCGCAGCGCGCGTACCCCAGCACCCGCTTCGCCGCGCACCTCCTCGGATACGTGCGCGAGGTCTCCGAGGCGGATTTGGCCCGGGGGCGCCTCCGGCGCGGCGACCTCGTGGGGCAGTCCGGACTGGAGCGGCTCTACGACGAGTACCTCCGGGGGCAAGACGGCGCCGAGCAGATCGAGGTGGACGCGTACGGGCGCCCGATCCGGATCCTGCAGCGCCAGGAGCCGGTCGCCGGGGCGCACGTCTACACGACCATCGACCGCCGGATTCAGGAGGCTGCCGAGCAGGCGCTCGGGGCCCACGCCGGCGCCGTCGTCGTCATGGATCCCCGGAACGGAGACCTCCTCGCCCTCGTCTCGAACCCGGCGTTCCCGGTCGAGCGCTTCGCCGGGCCGATCAACCGCGAGACGTGGCTCGCGCTCGTCCAGGACCCGGCTCGGCCGCTCCTGAACCGGGCGGTCCAGGGCGAGTATGCCCCGGGGTCGCTCTTCAAGATCGTGGTCGCGGCCGCGGCGCTCCAGTCTCAGGTCTTCACGCCCTTCGACCGCCTCCCGTGTCCCAAAGAGTGGTGGTTCGGCGGCCGCGCGTACCACAACTGGGAAGACCACGATCGCGGGGGGCTGACCCTCTACGAGGGGCTCAAGTACTCCTGCAACACGTTTTTCTACCAGCTCGGACTCAAGGTCGGCCCGGAACGCATTGCCAGGATGGCCGAGGCGTTCGGCTTCGGGCGCCCACCCGGCACCGGGCTGGTCGGCGAGCGGGCCGGCCTCGTTCCGTCGCCGGTCTGGAAGAAGCAAGTGTTGCGGGATAAGTGGCACGCGGGCGACACGGTGAGCCTCTCGATCGGCCAGGGGCTCATCACCGTGACGCCGCTCCAGGTGACGCGCCTCATGGCCGGCGTGGCGAACGGGGGGATCCTCTGGCAGCCGCGGCTGGTCGCGCGCATCAAGGGCCCGGACGGGACCC
>CAZDYT010000973.1:0-1735 GCA_964509395.1 uncultured bacterium | reverse complement strand
CCCGACTCCCGGCTCCTGCCCTACGTCCGCCCGTACTGGTCCTGGCTCGTCGCGGGTGCCGCGCTCGCGCTCGTCGTCTCCGCCATGGACGGGCTGATCGCGTGGCTGGTGAAGCCGACCACGGACGGCATTTTCATCCGGCGCGACCTCACGACGCTGAAGGTCCTGCCGCTGGTCATCCTCCTCGTCTACCTCGCCAAGGGCGCCGGCCGCTACGGCCAGTCCTACCTCATGGCCACCGTCGGCGAGCGGGTGATCGCCGCGATCCGGCGCGACCTCTACGTCCACATCCAGGCCATGCCGCTGGCCTTCTTCTCCGGGCGCCACTCGGCGGACCTCATGTCGCGCATCGTGGTGGACGCGACCCGCCTCTCGCGGCTCTCCTCGGAGGCTCTCGTGATGGCGTTCCGCCAGGTCGGCACCGTGGTCGCCCTGGTCGCCGTCATGTTCACCCAGGAGTGGCGGCTGACCCTCCTTGCTCTGATCGGGTTCCCGCTCGTGGGCTTGACGATTCGGGCGATGGGCCGCCGCCTCTACCAGATCAACCGGGGAACCCAGGAGCAGATCGCGGCGCTCACGACCCTGCTGCAGGAAGCGCTCACCGGGACGAAGATCGTGAAGGCGTTCGGCCGCGAAGACCACGAGCGGGCACGCTTCGACAGGATCAACTGGCGGCTCCTCGCCCTGTCGCTCAAGGATCACCGCGTGGACGAGCTGGCCGAGCCGCTCATGGAGGTGCTCGCCGCGTTCGGGGTCATGGCCATCCTCTGGTACGGCGGCTACCGTGTCGTGCAGGGCGAGATGACGCCCGGCGCGCTCTTCTCCTTCGTCGCCGCCACGCTGATGCTCTACGGGCCGGTGCGGAAGCTTTCGCGCATCGCAAACCTCTATCAGCAGACGATGCCGTCCGCCGATCGGATCTTCGAGGTCCTCGCGCTCGAGCCCGCGGTCGCGGACGCGCCGGGGGCGAGCGTCCTCACCGCGTTCCGGGATCGGATCGAGTTCGACCACGTGTGGTTCCAGTACGCCGACGGGGAGATGGTCCTCAAGGACATCTGCCTCACGGTGCCCCGGGGGGAGGCCGTCGCCTTCGTCGGGATGAGCGGCGCGGGCAAGTCGACGCTGACCGACCTGATCCCGCGGTTTCACGACGTGACGCGCGGGCGCATCCTGATCGACGGCGTGGACGTCCGGGAGTACACGCAGGCCTCCCTCCGCGCCCAGATCGCCATCGTGACGCAGGAGACCTTTCTCTTCGACGACACGATCCAGGCCAACATCGCCTACGGAAAGCCGGACGCCACGCCCGAGGAGATCGAGCGGGCGGCGCGGGCCGCCTACGCGCACGAGTTCATCGTCGGGCTGCCGGACAGGTACCGGACGGTAGTCGGGGAGCGCGGCGTGAAGCTCTCGGGCGGACAGCGCCAGCGGGTCGCCCTCGCCCGGGCGTTCCTCAAGGACCCGGCGATCCTCATCCTGGACGAAGCGACCTCGGACCTCGACGCCGAATCCGAGTTCATGGTCCAGCAGGCCCTCGCGGACCTCACGAAAGGTCGGACCGTCTTCCTGATCGCCCACCGGCTCTCGACGGTTCGGCTGGCCCACCGCATCGTGGCCTTCCACGAAGGCCGGATCGTCGAGGAGGGCCGGCACGACGAGCTGCTGGCCCGCGACGGTCTCTATCGCCGGCTGTATTCGCTGCAGTTCGCCCCCATGGAGCTATCCCCGTGACCCA
>CAZDYT010000972.1:0-1740 GCA_964509395.1 uncultured bacterium | reverse complement strand
GGGACGCGCCGGCGCGTCCGGGCGGCCTTCGAGGAGTTCTTCGCAGCCCCGCCGCTCAGGGACGCGGGCCCCCCGCCCTGGGACCCCGAGGCCCTGGCGCAGGTCGGGTTCGCCGACCCGGAGCGGGCCCGGCAGAACCTCCGCCTCCTCTGGGAAGGCCCGCCGCTCGTGCCGGCGCCGCGGGCGGTCCGAGGCGTCCTCGCCACGCTCCTTCCCGCGGGGCTCACCGCCCTCCGGGAGGTGCCCGATCCGGACGTCGCGCTGAACACCCTCGAGCGCTTCGTCGCGGCTGCGGGACCGCGGACGGCCTATCTCGTCCGGCTCGCCCAGGAGCCGCCCCTCCTCGGGCGGGTCCTCACGCTCTTCGCGCGCTCGGACCGCTTCGCGCAGGTCCTCATCACCCGGCCCGAGCTCCTCGACCAGCTGGCCGACCCCCGGAGCCTCACCGCGCGGCGGTCCGCGCCCCGGCTCCGCGCCGCGTTCCGCGCGGTCGAGGCCCCGGGGCTCGACGGCCCGGATCGGCTGCGCCTGTTCAAGCACGCCGAGGAGCTCAGGATCGGCTGGCAGGACGTGGTGGGCCAGCTCCCGGCGCCGCGCGTGGCATGGGCGCTCGGCGAGCTCGGCGAGGCGTGTCTCGGGATCGCGTGGGCGTGGGCCGAGGGCGCCGTGATGGAGCGGTTCGGCGAGCCGCGGGCCGGCGGGGTGCCCGGACCCGCCGGGCGGGTGCCCGCCCTCGTCGTCGGGATGGGGAAGCTCGGCGGGCGGGAGCTCGACTACGGCTCGGACCTCGACCTCGTCGTCCTCTACGGGGCCGACGGAGAGACGACGGGACCCCTGGTCGTGCCGGTCTCCGTCTACTTCGATCAGCTCGTCGAGCGGCTCCACGTGCTGCTCGGCTCGATCACCCGCACGGGCCAGGCCTTCCGCGTGGACCTCCGGCTCCGCCAGGGCGGCAAGGGGGTCGCGCTCGCCCATTCCCTCGCCGCGCTCGAGGTCTACCTCGAGCGCGAGGCGGCGCTCTGGGAGCGGCAGGCCCTCGTCAAGGCGCGACCGGTCTGGGGCGACCCGGCCCTCGCGTGCCGCTTCGCGGCCGTCCGGCGGACGCGCGTGTTCGGGCCGGGGCTCTCCGACGCCGAGCGCGCGGAGATTCATCGCGTGCGGCTGCGGATGGAGGTGGAGCTGGGGCGCGAGGGGCCGGGGCGGATTCACGTGAAGTTCGGCGCCGGGGGGCTCGTCGACATCGAGTTCCTCGCGCAGGTGCTCCAGCTCGCCCACGGCGCCCGCCACGGGGCGCTCCGCACCCCCTCGACCCGCCGCGCCCTCGCGCGGCTCGGGGACCTCGGATTCCTCCCCGCCGGGACGGCCCGGGCGCTGATCGACGCGTACGAGTGGGAGAAGGGGCTCCTCCGCTCCCTCCGGCTCGCGCAGGCGCGGCCCGCGGATTGCTTGCCCGCCGCGGGTCATCTCCTCGCGCGGCTCGCTCGCGAGGCGGGGCTGTCGAGCGGGCGCGCGCTGGTCGAGCGCTACCGCGCGGTCGCCGACGGGGTCCGGCGGCAGTACCTCGCGGTCGTCGGAGCGGGGTGATGGCCGAGAAGCTCTACCTGGTCGACGGGCCCTCCTACCTCTACCGCGCCTACCACGCGATCGGGCACCTCTCGACCTCCCGCGGGATCCCCACGAACGCCACCCTCGGGATGACGATGATGCTCTGGAAGATCCTGCGCGAGGAGCGGCCCACCT
>CAZDYT010000971.1:1314-1742 GCA_964509395.1 uncultured bacterium | reverse complement strand
GGGCCCCCTCGTCTCCACGAGGCGCCGGAGGAACCGCGAGCCCAGGAACGAGCCGGTGCCGGTGACGGCGATCCGCGCCACGGCCTACTCGGCCTGCGAGGAGCCCGGCCCGGCGGGCGGGGCCTCCGGCGCCGGTGGGGCCGCCTCCGGCTTCGCGGCCCGCTTCCGGGGAGCAGCCTTGCGCTTGGTGTCGACCTTGGCCTTGAGGGCCTGGACCTCGTGCTCGAGCGCCTCGATGCGGTGGAGGGCCTTCTTGAACTCCGTGCGCGTGGGGATGTTCATCTGCTTCAGGGCCCGGGGCGGCGCGGCCTCCGGCAAGATAGACATCCCGTTCGTTCCCGGCGACATCGACGTGCTCATCCGCGGCACCGCAGACCTGAGGGGAGAGCGCCCGGAATTCATCATCGAGGAGATCGAGGTGGGTGGTC
>CAZDYT010000971.1:0-1304 GCA_964509395.1 uncultured bacterium | reverse complement strand
AGGGCCCGGGCCACGGCCTGGTCGAGCTTCTCCTTCCCCAGCATGGCCGCCTGGAGGGCCTTCAGGAAGTGAGGGCTCTTCATCAGCTCGCCCGAGACCTGGCTCAAGACCTCTTCGCCGCGGGCCTTGAGCCGGTCGAACACGCTCGTCTGCTTGGTCATGGCACGCTCCTGTCCTGTGGGCCGACTCGCATGCGGGTCAGCGCTTGCGGAACGTCTTCACGTCGATCTCCGCGGCCAGCAGACGCCGGAACTCCTGGGCCGGGATGGCCGCCGCCTCGTGGCCCGTCTTCAGCTCGACGGCATCGATCGCCTGCTCCCAGGCCCGCTCGCGGCGCGCGACCTCGTCGGGGTCGCGCACGCGCCCGAACTCCTGGACGTACTTGTTGTGGCGGCAGAGCATCCGGAACGCGTTCTCGGTGTCGGGCCGGCGGATGGGCAGGCCGAGGATCCGGACGTCGTTGCCGATCTCGTGGATGGGCTGCCCCCATTCGCCGTAGCCTGCGAAGATCGTACCCAGCTTCTCGAGGGCGCTCGCGAGCCTCGGCTCGTTGAGCCTCTCGAGGACGGCCTTCACGATCGGGAGCGTGAAGTTGCGGTAGAGGGTGGGATCGGCGAGCCGCACGTTCACCCCCAGCTCCTCGCGGACGGTCCACACGATCTCCGCCGAGCGGATGCGGTTGTCGGTGGCCAGGTGGATGCGGGCGCCGATGGCCTCGGGCACCGTCAGGGAGGCCAGGATCCCAGCCCGTACGCGGTCCACGGGGACGAGGTTCAGCTCCGCGGTGGGATCTCCGGGGAAGCCGTTGGCCACGAGGCTGATGAGCCAGATCCGCGCCCGGCTCATCAGGTCCTCGGCGGCCTGCTCCGTGGCCTCCTTGGTCCGGCCGAAGGCGTTGATGGGGGCGTTGACGACCTTGGTGTCGCCGCGGTTGTTCCCGGTGCGCGCCTGGCCGATCACGATCGACGGCAGGAGCTGCGCGACACGCAGCCCCTTCTCGATCATGGCCCGGTCGGTCTCGATCGAGGCCATGGCCTTCGTCAGCTCGTAGAAGTTGTTGTAGAAGTGGCGCGGGAAGACCAGCGCTGCTTCCTGCGCCATCGAGGCCCGCTTGCGCCCGTGGATGTAGGAGGTCTCGATGGCCACGTGCTGGACGAACTGCGAGCCCTCCGAGCGCTGGATCGACAGCGAGAGCTGGAGCGCGTTCAGGCAGCCGAGCACGTTGGAGCGGTAGGAGCTCTCGTAGGGGTCGTCGAAGGACACGCTGGCCGCGCAGTGGATCACGTGGGTGAGGGTCCGGCCGA
>CAZDYT010000970.1:0-1744 GCA_964509395.1 uncultured bacterium | reverse complement strand
CGCCGGGGTAGTCGTCGAGGACAAAAGGACGAGATGACGAAGGGACGGGAGGAGTCGGATGACCGCGTAGCACCGGAAGGCCGCCGAAAGGCGGTCCCAACCCCGGCGAGGCCGGGGGGAGGGAAGGCGGTCACGGCCAGCAAAGCGCCGAGACAGCTCGGACTGTTCTTCGAGACAGCCGACAGCCCGCAAGGGGACGTCGCCGGAGCGGACAGGGACCGATCTCTGCCTGCGCCGTGCGCGGCGCCGAAGTCGAAGGACACGAGGGGACTGGTCACGGCCGCGATGACGATGGAGGAGGTAGCGGAAGAGGGCAACTTGTTTGAGGCGTTCAGGCGGGTGAAGGCGAACGACGGAGCACCCGGACCGGACCGGCAGAGCATCGAGGAAATCGACGCGCACATCTTGGGGATCCTGCCGGCGCTTTCCCGCATGCTACTCAACGAGACCTACAGGCCTGGGATGATCCGGCGGGTGTGGATCCCCAAGGCGGGAGGCGGGCAGAGGGGCCTTGGCATACCAAACGTGGTCGATCGGATCGTGGCACAGGCGGTGAATCAGGTGATGAGCCCCGTGTACGAGCCGACGTTCCACGCGAGCAGCCATGGCTTCCGACCGGGGCGCAGCTGTCACACGGCCATCGCGGAGGCCCAGGGTCACCTGGAAGCAGGGTACGAGTGGGTCGTTGATTTCGACTTGGAGAAGTTCTTCGACCGAGTCAATCACGATCGCCTCCTGGCCCGGCTGGAGCAGCGGGTCACGGACCGTCGGCTGCTCCGGCTCATCCGAAGGATGCTCAAGGCCAAGGTGGTGATGCCGGACGGAGTGGTGGTCTCTACCGAGGAGGGCACCCCGCAGGGCGGTCCTCTCTCGCCCCTGCTGAGCAACATCGTGCTCGACGAGCTCGACCACGAGATGGCTCGGCGGGGGTATCGCTTCGTGCGCTATGCCGACGACACCAACGTGTACGTGCGCAGCCAGAGGTCGGGCCAGCGCGTGATGGCCAGCATCGTCCGGTTCATCGAGGGTAAGCTGCGCCTGAAGGTGAACCTGGCGAAGAGCGCCGTCGCCAAACCAGAGGAACGGCACTTCCTCGGCTTCCGTCTGAGGCGCGAGCCTCTCGACGGCACCGTCGAGGTGCTGCTGTCGGCTCGGTCGAAGGATCGGGTCGCACAGGCGATCAAGACCAAGACACCACGGAACTGGGGCCAGTCGCTCGAGACCTGCATCAAGAGCCTCAACGTCTTCTTGCTGGGCTGGATCGCGTTCTTCTGGATCTGTACCGCTGCGGAGGAACGGACCCTCCAAAACCTGGACGCCCACATCCGGAGGCGCCTGCGCGCCCTGGTGCTGAGGCACTGGAAGCGGCGGCGCACCATCGCTCGCCGCCTCATCAAGCTCGGAGTGAAGCCCAAGACCGCATGGCGACGCGTCTACGAGGGCCGCAAGGCCATCTGGGCGCTCAGCCATGATTCGGCCGTGGACCGGGGACTACGCAACGCGTACTTCGCCGCGCGTGGGCTCGTGTCCCTGCTGCAACGGTGGCGGGACCTTCGGGAACGGACCATCGCCCCCGCCCAGCTCGCGCTGTCGTGGGGATAGCTGCGGGTGGAAACACCGCCGCCGGAATACGAGGGAAGGCTTCGGACCTCCTCGAACCCCGGCGTCCCGAAGAGCCGGATGTGAGATCCACAAGTCCGGTTCTGTGAGAGCTGGGGGAGGGCAACCTCCCCCGGCTACTCGA
>CAZDYT010000969.1:0-1745 GCA_964509395.1 uncultured bacterium | reverse complement strand
GCTGCTGGTCGTCGGGCGCGGGAGCTGCGGGAGGCGGCACGGACCGCGAGAGCCGGTTGCGCTTCCGGCGGGGGGCGCCTCCCTGGATCACCGTGAGGACAGGACGGGGCCGGTCCACCGGGCCCTCCGGGCGGGCGCCGGGAGCTGCGTCTACCGGGTCCTGGATCAGAAGCTCCATGGCTCGACTCCTGAGGTCACCCTAGCCAGAGTCGTGCCAAGCGCGAGAGGGCCCGGCGCGCGAGGAAATTCGAGGGGTTCGGCCGGGATGGCGCCCCCGGGCGGCGGATGGGGGGTGGGCGATTCCGGGCCAGCGGTGATCGTTTTTCGTCCGGTCTCGCGCCCCCTCCGCCCCCCTCGGCCCGCGTTAGGCCGTCGTGCCGGAGCCGGGGACGGGCTCCACCCGCCGCGTCTCCCGGCGGTCGTGGAGGAAGCGGACGAACTCCACACCCTCCCGCAGGCGCCGTCGCATCACGGCCGGATCGCGGAGACTGGCCCCGACCATGGAAACCATCTTCCGCGGCCGGAAGTAGAACCGCCGGTAGAACTCCTCCACCGACTTGAAAATCTCCGTCTGCGAGAGCCCGGGGTAGTCGAGCGCCGCCACCTGCACGCCGTGCGTATCCACCAGCCCGCCATCCAGGACGGCAAGCCAGCCCTGCGCCTGCGCCTGGCGGTAGAGCTCTGTCCCGGGGTACGGCGCGGCGAGCGAAACCTGGATCGTGTCGGGCTCGATCTCACAGGCGTACCGGACGGTCTCCCGGATCGTCTCCGGAGTCTCCCCGGGCAGGCCCAGGATGAAGGTGCCGTGGATGGTGATCCCGAGCGCCTTGGCGTTCTTCGTGAACTCGCGGGCGATGTCCAGGCGAATGCCCTTCTTGATGTTGTTGAGGATCTTCTGGTTGCCCGACTCGTAGCCGACGAGGAGGAGCCGCAGGCCGTTGTCCCGCATGATCTCGAGCGTCCGCTTCGGCACGTTCGCCTTGGCGTTGCAGGACCACCTGAGCCCGAGCCGCCCGAGCCGCCGGGCGATCTCCTCGGCGCGCGGGAGGTCGTCGGTGAACGTGTCGTCGTCGAAGAAGAACTCCTTCACCTGGGGGAAGTAGGCCCTCGCGAGCCGCATCTCGGCCTCGACGTTCTCCGGGCTCCGGACCCGATAGCGGTGCCCGCCGAGCGTCTGGGGCCAGAGGCAGAACGTGCACTTCGAGCGACAGCCGCGGCCCGTGTAGAGGGAGACGTACGGGTGGAGCAGGTAGCCGATGAAGTACTTCTCGATCGTGAGGTCGCGCCGGTAGACATCCACCACGAACGGCAGGGCGTCCATGTCCTCGATCGGCGGGCGGGGGGGCGTGAACCGGATCCGATCCCCGTCCCGGTAGGCGATCCCGCAGACGGCCTTGAGCGGGCGGCCCTCCGCGATCTCGGCGCACGCGTAGTCGAACTCGCCCACCGCCACCCAGTCCACGGCCGGCGCGGCCTGGAGCGATTCGCGGGGCAAGACCCCCACATGGGCGCCCACCATCCCGATGAGGAGCCGCGGGTTCTCGGTCTTCAGCCGGTCGGCCACCTGCGCGTCGTTCCGGAACGACGGCGTGCTCGTGTGGAGCACCGCGAGGTCGTACTCCTTGGACAGCGGCACGACCTGGTCAACCGTGAGACTTTCCGGGGGCGCATCCACCAGCCGACTCCCCGGAACGAGAGCCGCGGGTTGGGCGAGCCACGTCGGGTACCAGAACGAGCGGATCTCG
>CAZDYT010000968.1:0-1750 GCA_964509395.1 uncultured bacterium | reverse complement strand
CGCACGCCACGCCGCGCATGTACGTCGCCGCCGCGAAGCCGGCGAGGTCACCCACGGCCCCGCCCCCGACCGCGACCACCGCGGAGCCCCGGGCGAGCCCGTGACCCCAAAACGCGTCCCAGAGCGCGCGCGCCTCGTCGAGCGACTTGGCGGCCTCGCCCGCCGGCACCTCGATGAGGACCGGCGCGAAGCCCGCCTGCCTCAGGCTCTCCGCCACCGTCCGGGCATGCGAGGCCGCCCCGGACTGGGTGACTACCACGAGCCTCCGGCCCAGACCCAGGCGGGCGCACTCGCGCCCGGCCTCGGCGGCAAGGCCGGCGCCCACGAGGACGGGGTAGGTTCGGGGGCCCAGGTGAACGGTGATCTGCCGCACGCGCTACTCCGTGACTACCGCGGCGCGAAGAAGTACCGGGGGCGCTCGCGCGGTGGAAACGCCGTGGCCACGCTCATCAGGGCGCCGATCCGCCGCTCGGCGAGCCGGACGCTGAACAGCGCGTCGTCGATCTGCGACTGGAGCGTCGCGACGGCCGCGGCCGTGCGCGCGGCCGCCTCGCCCTCCGAGCCTCCGGCCTGGACGAAGCTCCGAGCCACCGCGGCGCTCCCGACGACGGCCTCGGCGTACGCCCTGGTTCGATCGCCGAGTGCCTTGACCTCGTCCTCGAGCCGCTTGGACTCCAGATCGATGATGTTGAGGTAGACCAGCGCCGCCGTGGTCGGCAGCCGGTCGACCGGACAGGCCGGCGAGGGGAGGGCCGTGCCGGCGCGCTCCACCCGCTCGATCCGGTCACAGCCGACCGCGAAGAGGTACATGCTCTGATCGTCGTGGTAGAAGATCCAGGGCGCCTGCTCCGCGTAGTAGTCCGCCACGATGGGCTCGGTCTTCCCGACGAGGTAGATCTTCCATTCCTGGGCGTCGGCGGCACCCGGGACGGCCGGGACCAGCGCGAGTCCCACCAGCATCGCGAGGGATCCGATCGCTTTGTTCATCGATGCCTCAGCTCCGCAAGCTGTCAGCGCCGACCGTCTCGGCTCACCGGCTGCTCGTCTCGACCTCGGTCTGGAAGGCCGGACGGACCTCGGGCGCCGGCGGGGCCGACGAGACGGCCGCAATCGGCACGGCGGGCGCGGCCGGCTCCGGGGCCTGCCCGGTGCGGCCGGGCGCCGGCGGCGCGCCCGGCGCGGGGGGCAGCTCCTCCGACGAGACCGCGGCCTCCCCGGGAGTCTCGACGATCTTCGCGGTCAGGAAGACCATGAGCTCGAAGCGGCTGGCCTCGGCCAGATCGTTCTTGAAGAGCCAGCCGAGGACCGGGATGTTCTTGACCCACGGAAGGCCTTCCCCCCGGCTCGTGAGGCTGTCCTCGCGAAGCCCGCCCAGCACCACCGTCCCGCCGTCGGGGATCCGCACCTGGGTGATCGTCTGCTTGGTGCCGATCACCGGGGCGGTCAACCCGGCCGCCGAGATGGTGCTATCCACGGTGTCCCGCTTCACCGCGAGGGTCAGGACCAGCCGTCCGTCGCCCCCCGCCACCCGCGGCACGACCTGCAGCCGCGTCGTCACGTCGGCGAACGTGACAGAGGCTTGCGACGTCCCGCCGACGGCGGTGACGCTGATGATCGGGATCTTCTGCCCGCTCGCGATCGTCGCGGGCTCGTTCTCGAGCGTCATCAGGCTCGGGCTCGAGATGAGCCGGGCCTTCCCCTCGCCTTCCATCGCCTGGAGGGTGATGTCCAGGGCCAGGTTGGACGCGAG
>CAZDYT010000967.1:0-1752 GCA_964509395.1 uncultured bacterium | reverse complement strand
CTCCTCGTGGGGATCCCCGCGGGCGTCATCGCCGACCGGGTCGACCGGAGCCGCCTGCTCACGGCCTCGAGCGCGGGCATGGCGGGCGCCAGCGGGGCCGTCGGCGTCCTGGTGCTCCTGGGCGTGGCGGAAGTCTGGCACGTCCTGCTCCTCACCTTCGCCGCCGGGTGCGTCCGGGCCCTGCATCAGGCGGCGCGCCAGAGTTACGCCCATGACCTCGTGGGCGCCGCCCACCTCGTCAACGGGCTCGCCCTGGTGGGGCTCGCCATGCGCGCGGGTGGGCTCCTGGGCTCGCTCCTCATCGGCGCCCTCATCGCGCGCTTCGGCACCGGCCCGGCCTACCTTGCGGTCGCGGCCGGCTACCTCTCGAGCGCGGTCACCCTGTTCGCAGCCCCGGTCCGACCCCGTGGCACCCGGCCGGCGGACGGCTCCCTCTGGCAGAACCTCGTCGCCTTCGCGGGGGCGGTCCGGCACGATCGAGTGCTGCCGCTCCTGATGACCCTGACGGCGGGGGCGGAGATCCTGGGGTTCTCCCACCAGGCGCTCCTCCCCAGCCTCGCGCGAGACGTCCTCGAGGTCGGCCCCGAGGGCCTCGGGGCCATGACCGCCGCACGCTCGGTCGGCGGCATCCTGGGCATCATCTGCGTCGCGGGGCTCGGTCAGGTCGGCGGGAACGGCGTCTTGCTGCTGTCGGTCCTCTTCGTCTTCGGCGGCTCCCTGGTGGCGCTCGGGTTCGCCCCCAGCTTCCTCTGGGTGCTCCTGCTCCTGGTCCTGGTCAACGCCATGGGCGCCCTGTCAGACGTCCTCTCCCAGAGCCTGATCCAGCTCGCCGCGCCCGGTGGCCTCCAGGGGCGGGCGGGCGGCGCCTGGGTGGTCGCCATCGGCACCGGGCCGCTCGGTCAGCTCCAGATCGGAGCGCTCGCCTCCTTGCTGGGGGTGAGCGCCGCCCTGGTGCTGAGCGGGCTCGGGCTCATACTCCTCGCGACGGCGGGCGCCCTCCTCTTCCCGCGGCTGAGGAACCTGTGAGCCGCACCGCGACGGAGTCCCCGAGCCCGGGCCCATCGGCCGGGGACGGGATCAGTCGCAGTACAGCTCGACCGTGTAGCCGTTCGGATCCTCGATGTACACGGCCGACCGCCCCCGGCGGCCGCGGATCGGCACGCCGGCGCGCTCGAGCCGGTCACCGAGCTTCTTCCACTCGGCGCGCGGGACGGAGAGGCCGAAGTGGTCCAGGCCACCCGCGCCGGGATCGAAGCGCCTCCGGGTTGCGACGAAGTTCAGGAGATCGCCCCCGCCCGGCGTCTCGAGAAACAGCATGCCGCGATGGGGAAACGCGACCCGGAGCCCGAGCACCTCGACGTAGAAGCGCTTCGTCGTGCCCAGATCCCGCGTCTTGAGCGCGAGGTGCCGAAGGCCGCGATGCTGGACCCCCGATTGACGACTCATGGCCGCCCGTGCCCGCGATGATACCCCGGAAGCGCGCGGGGCGACCAGGCATCGGGAAGTCCCGCCGGCCGCCCGCGCCGGCCCGTGCGGGCGCCCGTTCCGGCCCGTCGATCCCCCGGGCCCTTGCCGTGTACCATGTTCCCCATGGATCGCTCCGTGAGCGCGCGGCTGGCGGGGATCACCCTCTCGGACGCCGACGGACGCGCGATCCGGCTGGGCTCCCTCTGGGAGCGAGGACCCGCGGTCCTGGTCTTCCTCCGCCACTACGGCTGAATCTTCTGCCGCGAGCACGTCGCGCAGTTGCGC
>CAZDYT010000966.1:0-1753 GCA_964509395.1 uncultured bacterium | reverse complement strand
AGTCCTGCGGGCCGCCCTTGCCGGAGGGTGCGGGAGTGGTCCGGTGGGATTACGAGCGCGAGCGGGACGTCGCCGCGGTCGGGCAGACCCTCGACCCCGTCGAGGGTTCGGGTGGCGGCGTGCAGCCGGAAGTACCCCGATCCGAGGAAGGCCGCCACGTACTCGCGGCTCTCGGGGATCCCGTCCTGATCCAGGACCGCGAGCCGGATTGCCCGCACATCGAGCGTGATGGCGTACGTGAAGAGGACCATCATGAGCACGGGCAGGACGATCGCGACGCCCAGCGTGACCGGGTCCCGGAGGATCTCCCGGACCTCCTTCCTCGCGACCGCCCCGACCCGCCGGACGCTACCCACCGCGCTCCCTTCGCCCGCGCTCTTCCATCTCGATGAAGAGCACGAAGAGGTCTTCCAGGGAGAGCGGGATCGGCTCGACGTGCTCGACGGTGAGGCCTGCCGCCGCGAGGGTGGCGTGGATCAGCGGCTCCGCCTCGAGCGGATCGTCGACGAGCACGTGGAGCCGATCGCCAAAGAGGCTCGCCGAGGCCAGGCGCGGCTCGGCGCGGAGGCGGCGGAGCGCCGTCACCGGCTCGCGGCAGGCGATCTCCAGCATCACGCCGGCCTGCATCCCGTCCTTGAGCGCCTGCGGACTCCCCTCGGCGACCAGCCGCCCCTGGTACATGAGCCCGAGCCGGTGGCAGTGCTCCGCCTCGTCGAGGTAGTGGGTGGTGACGAACGCCGTGGTCCCGCCCGCCGCGAGCTCGCCGATGAGCTCCCAGAACTGGCGCCGGGAGAGGGGGTCGACGCCAGCCGTCGGCTCGTCGAGGAAGACGATCGCCGGCTCGTGGAGGATCGCGCACCCGAGGGCCAGGCGCTGCCTGGCGCCTCCGGACAGCTCGCGCGTCAGCCGCCGCTCCTCGCCCCGGAGCCCGGCCATCTCGACCACCCAGGCGGTGCGCTCCGCGAGGCGGCGGGGCGAGAGGCCGTACCCCCGGCCGAAGAACGCGAGGTTCTCCGCGACCGTCAGGTCCTGGTAGAGGGAAAAGCGCTGCGACATGTAGCCGATGCGGGTCTTGATCTCGCGCCCGTGACGGGCCACGTCGTACCCCAGCACCTCTCCCCGCCCCGCCGATGGCGCCAGCAGGCCGCACAGCATCTTGATCGTCGTCGTCTTGCCCGACCCGTTCGGGCCCAGGAACCCGAACACCTCGCCCCGCGCCACCGCCAACGAGATCCCGTCCACCGCGACGACGCTTCCGAACCGCCGGGTGAGCCCGTCCATCCGCACCGCCACACCGTCGCCGGCGCGTGGCGGCGGGGCCGCGGCGTCAGCCACCACCGCCCGTCGTCCTGCGGGAGGCTCGCCACGGGAGACGACGGACACGAAGACGTCCTCCATCGACGGCGCTACCCGTCGCAGCGCCCGGTGATCTTCGCCCAGTTCGCCGTCGAGCGCGCCGGCCACGTCCACCTCCGGTGCCGCCAGAATGTGCAGGCGGTCGCCCAGGAGCCGGGTCGCAACCGCCAAGCCGGTGCGGCGGAGCCGCGCTCGCGCCGCGGCGGGCGTCGGCGTCCCGAGCTCCCACACCACCTCCGGGATCGCGGCCCGGAGCGCCTGGGGCGTGTCGGCCCGCACGATCCGGCCGCGGTGCAGGAGCGCGACACGGTGACACTGCTCGGCCTCGTCCATGTAGGGCGTGGCCACGAGGAGCGTCAGGCCCCGCGCCGCCACGTCGTGCAGGATCTCCCACAGG
>CAZDYT010000965.1:0-1754 GCA_964509395.1 uncultured bacterium | reverse complement strand
GGGCTGTGGGTGGGGGCGGTCGCCACCCTCGCCGGGTGGGCCCTGGCCCGGAGCCCGGCATTCCGGCCCCTGGTGCCGGGGCCGGCCGAGTGGGCCGTCGCCTTCGGGCTCACGCTGGTCGCGGGGGTCGCCGGAGGCCTCGCGGCGCGCCGGCTGGCCGACGCCGTGGCCGCCGGGTCGCCGTAGCGGGGCGTCTCCAAACGTCCCGCGACACCGGGTCGCCGCCGCTCGCCCGTCGAGCCGGTCGAGCTTCAGGGAATCAGCACCTCGATCCGCCAGCCGTCGCCACGTCGCTCGAAGAGCCGCCGGTCGTGCAGCCGGTCCGGGGAGCCCCGCCAGGCTTCGATGCAGTCCGGGACCAGGTAGACGCCGCGCAGCGCCTCCGGACGCGGCACGGCGTCCGCGGTCCGGTACTGGTGGCGCAGGTCCCGGATGCCCTCGAGGAAGGCCTCGCGCGAGGCGACGGGACTGCTCTGGGGCTGCACCTGCGTATAGTAGAGGTCGAGCAGCCGGGACTCGTACACCTTCTGGCGCCAGTACTGCTCGACCCGCTCATCGGGCATGGGCGCCAGGCGGCCCCGGACCCGGTACTGCCGCCGGATGGTGAGCCAGACGAGCAGGCACTCGTAGCGGCCCGCGTCGAGCGGCGCCCACTTGGGGCTCAGCGCGCTCACGAGCAGCCCCACCCCCTGGCGGCCGACGTCCCGGAGGACGAGCGTCCGGACCCCGGGGGTCCCCGAGCGATCCGCGGTGGCCAGGATGCAGAGATCCGTGAACGGATCGCCCGCCGTCCGGGCGCGCTCGCGGTCGGCGACGATCTCGGCGACGGGATCCGGTGGAGGATCGGACGGCGCCACGTCCGCGATTCTAGCAGATGGCGCCGCCGGGCCCCGGCCGGCCTGACCAGGCGCCGCGGCGCTGCTCCCCTCCGCCGAGCCTACCAGAGCGCACGCGGGCGTAGGCGCGCCCCCTGGACCGCCGTATAATGGACGCGGATGAGTGAACGCCCGCTCCGACCCGTGGTGACCCGACCCAGCCCGGAACTCGCCGAGTGCCGCACCGTGGCCATCCCCGACGCGCCCGTGCCTGCCGCCGGGGGGTCCCGCCCGTCCGTGACCGGCTTCAGTAGGGGGAGCGACGGATGAACGAAGAACGACGACTCGCGCTCTTCATCGATTTCGAGAACATCGCGCGGGGGATCAAGGACGCGCAGTACAAGGGCTTCGAGATCAAGCTCGTGCTGGAGCGGCTCGTCGAGAAGGGCAAGATCATGGTGAAACGGGCCTATGCGGACTGGAATCGCTACACGGAGTACAAGCGTCCGTTCCACGAGGCCGCGATCGAGCTGATCGACATCCCGCAGAGCCGGTACAGCGGCAAGAACTCCGCGGACATCCGGATGGTGGTGGACGCGATGGACCTCACGCACAGGAACGAGCACATCGACACGTTCGCCATCGTTTCGGGCGACTCGGACTTCTCTCCGCTCGTCTCGAAGCTCCGCGAGAACGACAAGTACGTGATCGGGCTCGGCGTCAAGAACTCCTCGTCGGAGCTGCTCGTCGCGAACTGCGACGAGTTCATCTTCTACGAGGACCTCACGCGTGAGGCCAGGAAGGGGACGCAGGTCAAGGGCCTCCCGGAAAAGAAGGCGGAGGTCTTCGCCCAGCTCATCGATGCCATCCAGGCCCTCCAGCGGGAGAACAAGGAGGTCCTCTGGGGCTCGATGGTGAAGCAGACGATGATCCGGAAGA
>CAZDYT010000964.1:0-1755 GCA_964509395.1 uncultured bacterium | reverse complement strand
CGAGAAGCACCAGACGAGCGCGTCCGGGCGCGCCCGCTCGATCGCCGCGAGGGCCCCGGCGACATCCTGCGGCTGGCGCACGCTCACCTGGTGGAGCGCCAGCTTGAGCTGGCGAGCGCCCGACTCCATCACTGCCGGGAAGCCGCGGTAAAGGGGGCTGGCGGGGTCGCCGAGCTCCCACAGGACCGCGACGCGCGACATCCCCGGCACGGCCTCCTTGGCAAGTTCGAGCAACTTCGCGTAGATCTCGCGGCCGGTCTCCCACGTGAGCCCCGTGAGGTTCCCCCCGGGACGCGCCAGGCTCGCGACCAGACCCTTCCCGATGGGTTCTGTGAGCCCGATGAACACGATCGGCGTCGTCCGGCTCGCCGCCTTCGCGGCGAAGGCCGTCTGGTCCACAGCCACCACGAGGACGTCCACCGGGAGGCTGATCAGCTCGGCCGTGAGGGCGGGGAGGCGCTCGGGCTTCCCCTCCGCCCAGCGGAACTCGAGCGCGAGGTTCCGCCCCTCGACGTAGCCGTGGTCGCGGAGCCCCGCGCGCAAGGCCTCGTAGAGGTGGGCGACCTCCGGCCTCATCTGGCCCACCCCGAGGAAGCCGACCCGGTAGACCCGTGCGGCCGGCTGCGCCCCGGCGGCGAGCGGTACCAGGAGGAGGCCGAGGGCCACGATGACTTTTGCAGTGCGCCCTGAAGGTCTCATCCTCGCCTCCCGCTCGATAGCGTGATGCCCGAGCATAGCTCGGGTCTGGACCGCCGAAAAGGCCGGTTCGGGGTCCGGCGCTGACACCGGCCACGAACGGCCTACAACAGGAGCCGCGGGAAGGAGGCCGTCCAGCGGCGCTGGACGTGGGGTCGGCCCTCGACGCGCACGTCGAGATCCACCGTGAGGTGGAGGGCGTGCGTGGAGCTGGCAAGGACTCCGAGCGCGGTCGTCTCCGTCAGGAGCCCCCGGTGCGCCCGGCGGACCCGCGTCTCCCCCCGCGCGCTGGCGTGGGCCGGGTCCGCCCGCGACACCGTGCTGTCCATCGTCCGCTGCTCCTCGACCTCGGTCCCGTCCGGCAGCCGGAGCCGGCGCCCGTACTCGATGTGGACCGTGGTCGTGCCGCGCAGCACGTCCTCCCGCACCTCCCACGCGGGCCCCGCCGAAACGTCGTCGGCCAGCACCCGGGCCGCCGGCGGCGGGAGGAAGGCCGGCCGGGCCACGTCAGGGCGCTCGGCCGGCGCCAGGGGCAGGACCAGCCGCGAGGGCGCGGCGCCGCCGAGGGTGACCCGGCTGACGGCCGGAGACGGCGTCGGCCACGTGTTGGGGAAGTCCGCGCCGGCGAGGCTCAGTCGGATCCGGTGCCCGGCCTCGAAGATCCAGCCGGTCGTGTCCAGCTCGATGGTCAGCTCGTACATCTCTCCGGGGTGCAGCGGACTCGGATCCGTGAGCGACTCGCGCCGGGTCCCGTTGAGCACGCCGCGGGTCACCAGCGCGGAGGCGCCGCCGGGCGCGACGTCCGAGAGCTTCACCACGAACGCGGCGACCTCCGCCGACGAGCCGGCGCGGAGCAGGGCCCGCGGGCGGCCGAGCACCTCGACGGGCTCCGAGAGCGGGGCGGACGTGAAGACCAGGGAAAGCGCCTCGTCCGGCCGCTGATCGCCGGGGAGGCCGACCGGCAGCCCGCCGGACCACAATCCCCCCGCCACGCCGACCGCCGGCACGTAGGCGAACTCGGCCGACGTCTCGCCGGCCGGCGGCTCAGGGGCGAGCTCC
>CAZDYT010000963.1:0-1757 GCA_964509395.1 uncultured bacterium | reverse complement strand
TCCTCCAGCTCGTCCTCGCCGGGCTGACGACGGGGAGCATCTACGCCCTGATCGCCCTGGGCTTCGTGACGATCTACAACGTCACGGGGATCATCAACTTCGCCCAGGGCGAGTTCGCCATGCTGGGGGCCATGGTGCTGGTCTCCCTCGGTCCCCTCGGGCTGCCGCTCCCCGTGGGGGCCGCTCTCGCCGTGGCCGCCGTGACCCTGATCGGGGGCCTGGTCGAGCGCCTCACCATCCACCCCGCCCGGCGGGCTTCCTCGGTCACCCTGATCATCATCACCATCGGGGTCGATATCACCGTCCGCGGCATTGGGCTCCTGGTCTGGGGCACCGACCCCTACCCGCTCCCGCCCTTCACGGCCGGCCCGCCCGTCCGGCTGGCCGGAGCGATCATCACCCGCCAGGGCCTCTGGATCCTCGGAACCACCGCGCTGATCCTGGCCTTCCTCTACGGCTTCTTCGAGCACACCTACGCCGGGAAGACCCTGCGGGCCTGCGCCATCAACCCGCTCTCGGCACGCCTCAGCGGGATCCGTCCGGACCGCATGTCCCTCCTCGCCTGGGCGCTCTCGGCCGGCCTCGGCGCGGTCGCCGGCATCGTCATCGCGCCGCTCACGCTCGTCTCCTACGACATGGGCCTCTCCCTGGGCCTCCGGGGATTCGTCGCCGCCATCATGGGCGGGCTGGTCAATCCCGCCGGCGCCGTGGCGGGCGCGCTCCTCCTGGCGGTCCTCGAGAACCTGGCGGGCGGCCTCCTGCGCGCGGCCTACAAGGAGACCCTGGCGTTCGTCGTGCTCTTCCTGATCCTGTTCTTCCGCCCCCAGGGGATCTTCGGCCGCGGCGCGCGGGGTGGATTGTGAGACGGTGGGCGGCGGTCCTCGGCGCCACGGCGATCCTCGCCGTCATCCCCGTGTTCGTGCGGGTTCCGTCCTACCTGGACGTCCTCATCTACATCGGCATCTACACCATCGTGACCGCCGGCCTGTGCCTCCTCACCGGCTACGCGGGGCAGATCTCGCTCGGGCAGGCTGCCTTCTACGGGCTCGGAGCCTACGCCTCGGCCATCCTCACCGTCTCGTACGGCGTGCCGTCCTCGCTCGCGCTCCTGGCCGGGGTGGTCGTGACCGCGGCGGTGGCGTACGGCTTCGGCATCCCGATCCTGAAGCTCCGGGGGCACTACCTGGCGATGGCCACGCTGGCCTTCGGGATCATCGCCTACCTGGCGTTCGTGGAGTTCAAAGACCTCACGGGCGGGCCCTCGGGGATTCCGGGCGTGCGGCCGTTTTCGCTGTTCGGCTTCGCCTTCGACAGCGACGTCAAGCGCTATTACCTGACCACCGGCGCCGCGCTCCTCGCGCTCCTCGTCGCCCGGAACGTCGTCGACTCCCGGGTCGGCCGGGCGCTCCGTTCCCTCCACGGCAGCGAGGTGGCGGCCGAGACGCTCGGCGTGGATACGGCCCGCTCCAAGCTCCAGGTCTTCGCGCTGAGCGCGGCCATGGCGAGCGTGGCCGGGAGCCTCTACGCCCACCACCTGGGCCTGGTGAGCCCGGCCGCCTTCACCTTCGTCGCGTCGGTGGAGTTCGTCGTGATGGCCGCCGTCGGCGGGCTCGCCAGCGTCTGGGGCGCTCCCTTCGGCGCCGCAGCCGTCACGATCCTGACCGAGCTGATCCGGCGGGTGATGCCGCTCCTGCTCTCCTACGCCTCGGGGGAGCACGAGGTGATCGCCTACGGCGTCATCCTCGTCGTGATCATGA
>CAZDYT010000962.1:0-1758 GCA_964509395.1 uncultured bacterium | reverse complement strand
GCGGACAGCCGGGGACCCCGGCGCCGCGGTAGGGCGACTCGTAGTCCTCGCAGGAGGGCCGGCCGAGGAGCCGCCCGCCGGTCGCGCGGATGAACGTGGCCCGGGCCCGCTCGCGGCGGGCTTGGGCGGCCTGCCACAGCTCCTCGGGGACGATCTGTAGCTCCGGCCGCTCCACCCGGAGCCACTCCGCGGCCGGGCGCCGGGTCGGTTCCTTCTGCCCCCACTGGTCGCGCTTGCGGCTCTGATTCCAGACGACGCCGCCGCGATACAGCTCCCGCTTGAGCATCTCGCGGATGGCAATCGGGGCCCACCCGTGCCCGTGGCCCCGGGGCGGGGGCACCCCTTCGGCATTGAGCATCTTCGCCAGGCGCGTGAGCCCGCGCCCTCCGACGAAGCCCTCGAAGATCCGGCGGACAACGACGGCCTCCGTGGGGTTGATCGCCCGGACGACGTGCGAGCGGCGCGGCCGGCCATCGGCGCCCGGGGTCGGGCTCAAGACGTCCACGTTGTCGTAGCCGTAGACGGCCCCGCCGGTGACGTGCCCGACCTCGGCCTTCCGGCGCATCGCGCCGTACGTCCGCTGACGCGCCTTGTCGCGCTCGACGTCCGCCGCGAAGTCTTCGACCGCCATGATGATCTTGTCGGTCGGGAAGCCGAGCGTGATCTCCCGGCCGTCCGGCCCCTTGCATTCGATCACCGGACGCCGGCCCGGATGAGCTGCTTGAGGATGTAGCTGGTCTCGATCTGCTCGCGGCCGATCCGATCTCGGTCGCTGATGAGGAGCGCCCCGAAGGGCGGGCGCGGTTTCAGCGCGTTCAGGAGCCGCATGAGTCCCGGCCGCTTCACGAACTCGGCCCCACTCACCCCGTCGTCCTGATAGACGTGCGTCGGGTCCACCATCCAGCCCTTGCGGGTCGCGTAGGCGGTCGCGGATTCGACTTGCCGCGTGACGGACTTCGCCTCGTCGGCGACGCCCGCTTGCTCGGTCGACTTGCGCGCGTAGATGGCGGCGATCATGGTTTCCCTCCGCAGGCAGACAGGACTGCGCCAAACCCCTGAAATAGGAACCCGAGGGCGATCAGCAGCAGACCCCAGAAGTTTGAGGCGATCTCTTCAACGGCCACCAGATCGGACGGCGACTTGGGGGATCCGCATCGCAGCGCCAGACGCACCGGGATCTTCTGGAACCAGGTCGGCTCAATCTCGTCATACGTCTTCCTGCTCTGGCGGATGAGCGCGGCGGGCCTCATCACGCCGCCGATGCCGAGAACCACGACGCCGACGATATCCAGCACAAGCCCCAAGATGCTCAGCGTCGGCCCCATTCACGCCCTCCCTTGAGTCACCGCAGCCACGCGAACAGCAGTCCGACGAGCGCCGCCAGCACGAACGCCCCACACCCGATCCGCGCCCCGCGCCTCCGGTCGTAGAGCCCGCCGCGCCCCCCGTGGACGTAGGGCGTCCCGCTCGCGTCCACGCCAACCCGGGCCCCGGTCACGCCGGCCGAAGCGCCGAGGCCGCGCTTGCTGAGGTTCACGCGGAGCGGGCCGAGGCGGAACGCGCGGCGGAGGTACCGGGCCATCACGTCCTCCCCTTCCAGCGCCCGTGTGACCGCCTCGCGCCGCTGCAGGGTCGCCAAGTGGGCGTAGATGGTCGTGGTTCGGATTATCCGAATGCCCCCGCAGCTCCCTGCGCTTATCACTGTCTAGCTAGTTTCTGTCGCGAAACTCCTGAAACGCCGATGTGGCGCGTTAATAG
>CAZDYT010000961.1:0-1759 GCA_964509395.1 uncultured bacterium | reverse complement strand
TCTGGATCGCTTCGAGGAGGACCTGCGACGACGGGGCGTAGTGGGCGAAGGGCGGGCCGCCAAGCTGCTCTACCTCGCCGTCGTGAGTCGGCTCCTTGGTCGGCCGCTGGCCGTCGCGGTCAAGGGCCCCTCCTCCGCTGGAAAGAACTTCGTGAGCGAGGGGGTGACCGCCTTCTTCCCGCCGAGCGCGTACTACGCCCTGAGCGCGATGAGTGAGCGCGCGCTGGTGTACTCCGAGGAGCCCCTCTCCCACCGCGTCCTCGTGATCTACGAGCTCGCGGGCCTCAGCAGCGACTTTGCGAGCTACCTGGTCCGCTCGCTGCTCAGCGAGGGGCGGGTCCGGTACGAGACGGTCGAGCGGACGAAGGACGGGCTGAGGCCGCGACTGGTCGAGCGCGAAGGGCCGACCGGGCTGTTGGTCACCACCACGGCGGTCAAGCTCCACGACGAGACCGAGACGCGACTCCTCTCCGTGGGCGTGACCGATACTCCTGACCAGACGAGGGCGGTCATGCGGGAGCATGCGCGGCGTCGGACAACCCGCCAGGCCCCGGCGGTGGACCTCGAGCCCTGGCACGCCCTCCAGGAGTGGCTCCTGACCGCCGAGCATCGCGTGAGCATTCCCTTCGCCGAGAGGCTCGCCGGGTTGATCCCCCCGGTCGCCGTGCGCCTCCGTCGCGACTTCGGGGCCATCCTGACCTTGATCGAGGCGCATGCTCTCTTGCACCAAGCGACCCGGCCACGGGACGCTGGGGGCGCCATCCTCGCCACGCTGGAGGAGGACTACCGGACGGTCAGGGACCTCGTCGCCGAGCTGGTTGCCGAGGGCGTCGAGGCGACGGTCTCGCCCACCATCCGGGCGACGATAGAGGCCGTCAGAGCCCTGGGCGCCACGGAGGCCGGCGGCGTGACGAAGGCCGCCGTCGCCCGGGCGTTGAAGCTCGACAAGAGCGCCGCCTGGCGACGGGTTGGCGTGGCGCTTGACCGGGGCTACCTGAAGAACCTCGAGACGCGGGAAGGCTGCCCCGGCCGCTTGGTTCTTGGCGAGCCGCTCCCCGAAGAGCAAGTGATCCTCCCCCCAGCCGACGATCCCAGGTTGCAGGGTTGCACGGTTGCACGCGAAACGGAGGAGAGAGACACCCCCCCCTCCCCCTCGGGACACTCCGATGCGTGCGACTGCCGAGAGTGCATCCCGCCGGATCCGGAGTCGGCATGAGACACCCTGAGCGGTTCCATGTGCTTTTCGCCCACCGTCGCCCGCTCCGGGGCCGGTGCCCGGCCTGCGAGGCGGTCATGGACGATACCGGGTGCTGCCTGGTCGGGGCTGTGGACCTGGCCCCGAATCGCTACGGGGTCCGCCGGGTGGTGACCGTGTTGTGCACCGGTACGCCATCCGGGCCACTCCGTGCGTGTCCCGGCTGCGCTGTCGAGGTCCCAGGCCGTGCCTGACCTCGTGCCGGCCCCGGTGCCTCCGTGACCCGGAAACGGCCGCCATTCGCCTCTACCGCCGGGCGCTGACGCACTGGTGGGAGCTGACCGCCCACGGCCCAGACGCCGACCACGCGGAAATCGCGCGACTCAAACAGGAGATCTACAAGCTCATCGACGAGGTCGGCGAGCCCGCCGCATCAACGCTCTGCCGCCAGTGGGCGCGGGCCCGGTGGCGGGGGTCCGGGCTGAATCCGTGGTCCGGGCAGCCCGACGCCACGGGACAGACGTTGCCGTGACCCCCTCCATCCTTTCCGCCGGAGGAGACGTG
>CAZDYT010000960.1:1384-1765 GCA_964509395.1 uncultured bacterium | reverse complement strand
TGAGACCGGGGATGGAGGACACCGGACGGGTCGAGGACCTGCTGGCCGCCGAGAGTCTCGCGGCGGTCGAGGCGGCGGGGTCGGTCGAGCTCCTGGTAGGCGTCCACGTTCTCAACCAGGCGCGGAATGTCGCTCATGTGCTCGAGATGGTGGCGTCGGGGCTGGTCAAGCACTTCCCCGGCCGCAGGGCGGCCATGCTCGTGGCGGACGCGGGATCGCAGGACGGCACCCCGGACGCGGTCCGCGCGTGGACGGAAGCGGCGCCCGCTGTCCCGGTCATTCCGTGGCGTGAAGTCGCGGGTCCGCCACACCGTGGGCAAGGGGTCCTGGCGATCCTGGCGGCCGCCCGACACTTGCGGGTCCAGGGCTGCGCCCTCGTCG
>CAZDYT010000960.1:0-1374 GCA_964509395.1 uncultured bacterium | reverse complement strand
GGGTGGAGCGCCTCCTCCAACCGGTCGTTCGTCAGGAGGCGGACTACGTCTTGCCGGCGTACACGCGCGTGGTCTCGGAGGGGACGCTGACGACGAACCTGCTCGCTCCCCTGACGCGCGCTCTGTACGGGAAGCGGATCCAGCAGCTCATGGGAGGCTGCGCGGGACTGTCCGGAGGATTCGTCGCCCGCTGCCTCGAGGACGGCGTCTGGGCGAGCGAGGGGCTCGCCCACGGAGGGGAGCGCTGGCTTCGGGGGCTCGCATCGTGGAAGCCCATCTGGGACGGAAGCCCCTGGTCCCGGGGCCGACCCGGACGGACTTGGCCAGCACGCTGGTCAGGGTCGTAGGGCCGCTCTTCGCTCTGATGGAGCGGCATCGTGCGGTGTGGCAGGAGATCCAGGGCAGCGTGGCGGTGCCCCGCACGGGGGACCCGCCGACCGTGGTGGCCGAAGCGGGGGGACCTCCCGTGGAGCGGATGGTCCGCGCCTTCAAGCTGGGGCTGAAGGACCTGCTCCCGGTCTGGGAGCAGATCATGCCCGAACAGACGCTGAGCCGGCTCTACCCGCTGAGCCTCCCTGCCGCGGAGGAGTTTCGGTTCCCGGCCTCCGTGTGGGCCCGGGTGGTCTCGGACTTCGCCGTGGCGTACCACGAGCGCCGGCTGGCGCGCGATCACCTGCTCCGCGCGTTGACCCCCCTCTACCTCGGGCGCGTCGCGGCCTTCCTCCTCGACGCGCGAGCCGGACCCCCAGCCCTGCTCCCGGACGTCCTGGAAACCATTGGCCGGGCCTTCGAGGCGGAGAAGGAAAGCCTCGTGACCCGATGGAGGTAGACGATGCGCGAGGCATGGGCCGACATCCTGATCGCCTCCTTCCGTGAGGTGGCGCAGCGGCTGGCCTTCGTCGCACCCCGAGTCCTGGCGGCGCTGACCCTCCTGCTGGTGGGCTGGGGGCTGGCCGCCCTCGCCCGGCGCCTGACCGTGCGAGCACTGCGGAGCGTGGACTTCGATGGTCGCTGCGCCCGCTGGGGGTTCACTGGGATGCTGGGACGCAAGGGGACGCGGCGGCCGCCGTCGGAAATGGCGGGCCGGCTCATCTTTTGGACGCTCTTTCTGATCGGGCTCCTGATGGGGGTCGAGGCCCTGGAGATGCCCGCGACGGCCGGGTTGGTGGCCGCGGTGATCCGGTTCCTCCCCAACCTCATCGTCGCGGCCCTGGTCATGGTGGTCGGGTGGCTCCTCGCGCAGTTCCTGGCCCAGGCGGCGCTGATCTTCGTCGTCAACGCCCAGATGGCCGGCGCACCCGTCATCGCCGGCGTCGTGCGATGGCTGGTGCTGGTGTCTGCCGGCGCCGTGGCCCTCACTCAGCTCGGCATCGC
>CAZDYT010000959.1:0-1766 GCA_964509395.1 uncultured bacterium | reverse complement strand
GGCCCGCCCCGGCATGGGTGACGGTGACGGCGTCCGTGATCGAGAACGAGGGGTCTCCGCCGAACGGTGCCGCGGCCGTGTCGGCGAAGGGTCCAGGCCCGAGCGGGCCCTGGAAGATGGGGATGACAAACACATCGAAGAAGAAGAGGCCAAACAGCTCATCTAAGGTGTCGATGCCCTGGACGGCACTGACCGTTCCCTGGGTGGTCCCGCCAAGCTCGCTTAGCAAGGTAACCGGCCCGGCGGGTTGGCTGAACCCCTGGTCACTCGCGAGGACCATGAGGGACCCGGGCCCGCCGATGACCACCGCGTTCAAGTCCAGCTGGGGGGGTGGGGGGAGGGTGGGCTTGGAGACCGTCACGGAGACGCTGGTGAACGGCGCGAGCGCGCCAGCCCCGAACACGCCGATGAAGGCCGGGCTCGAGCTAACCGCTGCGATGATCCCCACTGTCGGGTCCAAGTCGGCGGCCGAGTTGTCGGGAATTACGAGGTCGACGGGGAAGACTAGAAGATCCAGGTCAAAGCCCAAGGCGAAGGTCGCCTGGGCAGGCTGGGCGGTACCCAGCAGAACGAGCCCGATCGCAAAGACCGAGGTGCACAGCAAGAGACCACTCAACCGCCGCGTCGCTTTCCGCCTCATCTCGAAACTCCTCCCTGTCAGTTGGTTAAGTTCCCTTAGGTTGCTCCGGAGAGAAGCAACAATCTTGCCAATCCGACGACCTCGATAATAGCCCTTCATTTCCGGGTAATTACGCTGCGTCCGCCCGGGCCTGCGGTCGGGGGGTTTTCTCGATTCGTCAGGTCCGTCGACACCTGGCTGCCCGGGGCGCGAACCGGTGTCCGCTGCCTATCCGCCAAGCGCCGCCAGGACCTCCCGGATCTTCCGGGCGTCGGGGAGGTTGGGATCAAGCTGGAGCGCCCGGCGGAGAGCCAGGACTGCGTCGTCCTTCTTGCCGACGCGGTAGTGCGCCATCCCGAGGTGGTATTGGATGGACGCGTTGTTGGTCGCTACGTCGGCCGCCTTCCGCAGCACCGCCTCGGCTTCGGCGTAGGCTCCCCGCGCGTAGTGCACCCATCCTAGTGTGTCAAGGTACGCGGCGTCGTTCGGCGCTAGTTCAGTGGCTCGGCCGGCGAGGGTCAGGGCCTCGTCCAGGTTCTGCCGGCGCTCCGCGAAAAGCCACGCGAGGTTGTTGTACGGCCGAGGGTCGTTCGGGGCCAGGGCGATGCTCTTCCGGTACGCGGACGCAGCGTTGTCGAGCTCCCCCTTTTGCTGGTAGGCGATCCCGAGCGCGACGTGGGCCGCGGCCAGCTTGCCATCCAGCTCGACGGCCTTGGTGAGCGCACGGATCGCCTGGTCGGGGTCACCGCGGCGAAGGTAGAGGTTCCCCAGGATCAGGTGGGCGGTCGCCGACGTGGGGTCCGCGATCGCAACCTCCCGGGCCCTGGCGAGGCCTTCGTCCACCCGCCCGATCTGGCCATACAGGTTCGCGAGACGGAGCTTCACGGCTCTCAGGTTCGGATTGAGTCGCAGGGCGCTCTCGTAGTGAGTGACGGCCTGGTCGCGGCTGCCCTTGCTCTCGTAGTAGGCGCCCAGGAGCTGATGGGCCGCCACGTGGGAGGCGTCGGCCCGGACCACCGCCTTGAGGTACTCGGCGGCCTCGTCCGGCTTCTTGCCCTGGAAGCGGATGACCGCCATGGCGAAGTTGGCGGGCGCGAATCCCGGGGCGGTGCCCAGGATCGTCCGCAACTCGGCCTCAGCTTCGGCC
>CAZDYT010000958.1:0-1772 GCA_964509395.1 uncultured bacterium | reverse complement strand
GGCGTCCAGGGCGGCGCGCAGCCTCTTGAAGAACGCGTGGGTCTCCGGCAGATCCTCGCAGTTCGTGCCCTCGCGCTCGAACAGGTACGGGACGGCATCGCAGCGGAACCCGTCCAGCCCCTTGTCCAGCCAGAACCGCATGACGTCCAGCATCGCCCGCTCCACCTCGGGGTTGTCGTAGTTCAGGTCCGGCTGGTGGCTGAAGAACCGGTGCCAGTAGTACGCATTGGCCTCCGGGTCCCAGGTCCAGTTCGATCGCTCCGTGTCCACGAAGATGATCCGGGCGCCGCGATACTTCTTGTCGTCGGCGCTCCAGACGTAGTAGGCGCGCGTCGGCGAGGTGGGATCGCGCCGGGCCTCCTGGAACCACGGGTGCTGGTCCGAGGTGTGGTTGACCACCAGGTCCGTGACGACCCGCAGCCCGTGGCGGTGCGCTTCGCGCAGGAAGGCCTCGAAGTCCGCCATCTTCCCGTAGAGCGGCGAGATCTCGCAGTAGTCCGTGATGTCGTACCCGTCGTCCCGGAGGGGAGAGGGGTAGAAGGGCAGGAGCCAGAGGCAGTCGACGCCGAGCGCCTGGAGGTAGTCCAGGCGCTCCGTCAGGCCGCGGAAGTCTCCGATCCCGTCCTCGTTGCCGTCCTGGAAGGCCTTGACGTGAAGCTCGTAGAAGACGGCATCCTTGTACCAGAGCTCATCCACAGGTATCTCCGCTCGTTCCCTTGCTCCCGCTGGGGGCCTTTTTTCTCCATGATAGCGTCAATATCGCCGGCGAACATTCTCGATCCGGGTCAGTAACACGGGTCCGCGTACTCCTTGCGGGGGAACCGGCTGATGTGAAAGATCGCGGCCGGCTCCGCTCGGGGATCCAGACGGATCGCCTGGATCGGTCCCCGCCAGAGATGGCGCTGGTCGGTGATCAGCTCCCGCACCTGGAATCGCTCCTCCGGGCCAATTCCCAACTCCAGCAGGGGCAGCCGGAGGCGGGCTTCGTGGGCCTCGAACGGATCGAGGTTGACGGCCACCAGGATCGTGTTGGCGCCGTCGGCACTGCGCTTCCCGTAGAAGAGGATGTTGTCGTCGTCCGCCTCGTAGAAGCGCAGGGTCCGGTACTCCTGGAGCGCGGGATTCTCCCGCCGGATCCGGTTCACGCGGGCGACGTAGTCCTTGATGTTCCCGGGGGCATCCCAGTCCCGGACCTTGATCTCGTACTTCTCGGAATCGAGGTACTCCTCCGTTCCCGGGAGGGCAGCGTTCTCGCACAGCTCGTAGCCGCTGCAGATGCCGTAGACCGAGGAGAGGGTGGCCGCCAGGCAGAGCCGCATCTTGAAGGCCGGTCGGCCGCCCTGCTGCAAGATGGGCTGCAGGATGTCGGGGGTATTGGTGAAGAGGTTCCCGCGGAAGTACTCTGCCAGCTCCGTCTGGGTGAGCTCGGTGAAGTAGGCAGTCAGCTCGTCCTTGAAGTTTCGCCAGGTGAAGTACGTGTAGGACTGGGTGAACCCCACCTTGGCCAGCACCTGCATCAGCTGGGTGCGGGTGAACGCCTCCGAGAGGAAGATGACGTCGGGGTACATCGCCTGGATCTCGCCGATGAGCCAGGCCCAGAAGGGGATGGGCTTGGTGTGGGGGTTGTCCACCCGGAACATTCGAACGCCCTGCTCGATCCAGAAGAGGAGGATGCTCTTCATCTCCTCCCACAGGGCCTGGCGGTCGCGACAGTAGAAGTTCAGCGGGTAGATGTCCTGGTACTTCTTCGGCGGGTTCTCGGCGTACTTGAT
>CAZDYT010000957.1:0-1772 GCA_964509395.1 uncultured bacterium | reverse complement strand
CGGACCGCGCCCACCGCCAGCGCGGCGTTGGCCCGCTGGAAGAGGCCCGGGAGGGCCACGTCGAGATCGCGGATCTCCCAGCCGGGGCCGGCGAGATGCAGCCGGTGGCCGCGCAGGTCCGTCTGGACCAGTTCGGCCCGCAGGTCGCGGCCCTCGACCAGGAGCGGCACCCCGACGGCGCGGCAGCGAGCCCGGAGGACGGCCATCACCTCGGGGGCCTGCGCGGCGGAGAGCGCCACGCCGCCCTTGATGATCGCCGCCTTCTCGGCGGCGATCTCTTCGAGGCGGCTCCCGAGGTACTCCTGGTGGTCGTAATCCACCCGGGTGATCACCGACGCCAGCGGCGCGCCGACGTTCGTCGCGTCCCAGCGGCCGCCCAGCCCGACTTCCAGCACGGCGACGTCGACGCCGGCGTCGCGAAATGCCGCGAGCGCCAGCGCCGTCATCGCCTCGAAGAACGTGATGCCGCCCGCCTCGAGCCGCGGCGCCAGGGCCTCCGCGAGGCACGCGAGCTCCGCGGGTGCGATCGGCGCGCCGTCGATGCGGATGCGCTCCGCGAGATCGAGGAGATGCGGGGAGGTGTAGAGCCCCGTGCGATAGCCCGCCGCCCGCAGGATCGCCTCGGCGAGGGCCGACACCGAGCCCTTCCCGTTCGTGCCCGCGACGTGCAGGATGCGGAGGCCCGACTCGGGACGACCGAGGTGGTCGAGCAGCGACTGGATCCGCTCGAGCCCCGGTCGCATGCCGGAGCGCTCGAAGCCCTCGAGGCGGAGGAGCTCCGCGAGGGCGCCCGATCCGGGCGCGCCCGGCGTCACGGGACGGGCGCGTCGGCCGAGTCGGCGAAGAAGGCGAGCAGGCGCCGGAGCAGCTCCCGCAGCTCCTTCCGCTCGACCACGAGGTCCACCATGCCGTGCTCGAGCAGGAACTCGGCGCGCTGGAAGCCCTCGGGGAGAGGCTGTCGGATCGTTTCCTGGATCACGCGCGGCCCCGCGAATCCAATGAGCGCGCGGGGCTCGGCCAGGATGACGTCCCCGAGCATCGCGAACGACGCCGTGACGCCGCCGGTCGTGGGATCGGCGAGCAACACGATGTACGGCACCCGCTCGTCCTCGAGTCGCTTGAGCGCGGCCGCCGTCTTCGCCATCTGCATGAGCGAGAGCACGCCCTCCTGCATCCGCGCCCCGCCCGAGCCCGTGATGATCAGGAGCGGCGTCCGCTTCCGGGCCGCCAGCTCGATGGCGCGCGTGACCTTCTCGCCGACGACCGACGCCATGCTCCCGCCCATGAAGGCGAACTCGAAGACGCAGCCGACGACCGGAAAGCCCGCGATCCGCCCGAGGCCCGAGACGACGGCTTCTTCGCTCGCGGTCTTCTCCCGTGCGGCGATGAGGCGGTCGCGATAGCGACCGCGGTTGTCCTTGAAGCCCAGCGGATCCTGCGAGCGAAGCCCGGCGTCGCGCTCCTCGAAGGAGCCCGGGTCGAGCAGGAGCGCGAGGCGCTCCCGGGCCGAGAGCCGGAACGGGGTGCCGCAGCGGGGGCAGGTCTTCGCGTTCTTCTCGACGTCGGCGCGGTAGACGATCTCCCGGCAGGCGTCGCACTTGATCCAGAGGCCCTTGGTGATGACGACCTTCTTGTCCTTCGGCCCGAACAGCCACGCCATAGTCCATCTCGGAGGGGGGCTACGCCCCCCTCCGACGGCCCTCCGGGCAAAGCCCGGCCGTTCGCCGGCCGATCAAGGCCGGGACGTCCGCGAGGCCAGAGGCCGAGCGCGT
>CAZDYT010000956.1:0-1774 GCA_964509395.1 uncultured bacterium | reverse complement strand
CGTGGCTGGTGGTCTACGGCATCAGCGGCAACACCCGGGCCTTCTGGTCGCTGGAAAATGCCCGCCGGGTACTCGGCTACGCGCCGGAGGATGACTCCGAGATCACCTGCGCCGACGACATACGGCGGCTGCTCACGGCGCCCGAGGCCGGCGCCCCGGGCGGCCGGGTCGGCGGGTAGCGATCCGTCGTTGTCCCGGGTAGAAAAAACTCATCGGCACTCGCGTCACGTTGAGTGGACGCACGGCGCGAGGGTCTGGACCCCGCGTCAGATTCTCGGCGAACTCTGATCGGGGATCGCCATGAGGAGGAAGAGCCGGCACAGACGCGTAGCCAGACTACCGGTTGGCGGCCTGCTGGGTCACGGGAGCTGGCGAAGGCTGCGCCGCATCGGGCCCCGATCAGGCGGCGCGAGTGTAGCGATGATGGAGCCAGCACTGGAACGAGGTGATCGGGGGCGGCGACCCGGGGTTCCGACAGGTGGGCTACCTGGTCCTGGTCGGTGAGGACGAGGCGCCGCACCTCCAGCGCAACGTCGCCGGGTAGCCGATCAGGCGCCCGTAGGTTTTGCAGAGCCGCCAGATTTTGGTCCCGGTCGTCGGCGCCCTCGCCCTGCCGAGCGTGCGTCGCCCCCACGTGGCCCAGAAGAGCGGCGTGCCGAGCTGCGGAGCCGCCCTGCAGCCCGGTGAAGCGCATGATCAGGCACACTGCGAGGTCTCGCGGCCGACCGGGCTGCTTCAGCCGCCTCGACCAGGGCGTCCATGATGGCCGGCCCGGCCACCGCCGGCGGCTCCTGGTTGACCGGATTCGTCGGCAGGACGCCGCGTGTGACCAACCAGGTACAAAAGCGCGAACGTCACGTTGTGCCCTTGACAGGTCCGACTGAGTATCGTATACGCTCCGCATACAACCCGGGACAAGGAAATGGCCATCGTCTCTCCAGGGCGGGCGGAGCATCGACCCGAGCGACGGGCTGGCACGTCGCGTCGCCGCCGCACGGGGCCATTTGGCCGTGCCCGAGCGCCTGCCGTGGGCGGTGCACCGAGACTCGCATCCGGCTCTCGGGCGGATCAGGCCTACCGATACCTCAAGACCGAGATCGTGTCCGCCAAGGCCGTGCCCGGGGCACCGCTCAACGAGCAGCAGGTCGCCGAGCGGCTCGGAATCAGCCGGACGCCGGTGCGCGAGGCGATCCGCCGTTTGGAGCAGGAGGGGTTGGTCGCTCGCCATCCCAACCGTGGGGTCGCGGTCGCTCCCCTGTCGATGAGGGACGTGCTTGAGATCTGGCAGCTCCGGGAGATCCTCGAGCCGGCGGCGTGCCGCATCGCGGCCGCCCGGCTCGATCCCGCCGGGCTGGCTCCCGTCGAGCAGACGTTGTCGTCGCTCCAGGGCCGCGAGCCGCGGCTGGAGGACTACGAGAGCCATCATCGGGCCGACGTGGCGCTGCACCGGCTCATCGCAGAGGCGACGGGCAACACGTTCCTGCAGCACATCCTGGACATGCTGAACGGGCGGATCGCTCGAGTCCGGATGGTGAACTCGCCGAGGCGGTTTCACCGCTCGCTGCGCGAGCATCTGGCCATTGTGGCCGCGATCCGGAGCGGGGATCCCGAGGCGGCCGCGGAGACCATGCGGCGTCACCTGGCCAACGCGCGCGAGAGCCTCTACGCCCTATCGTGACCCCATGACGGCGGCGCGGGACGCCACGCCCGCCGGGACGAGGAGGGGAGCCCATGCACGCACGCGCGATCCTGACGCCCACCCTGAGACGAGGCA
>CAZDYT010000955.1:0-1776 GCA_964509395.1 uncultured bacterium | reverse complement strand
GGGACTGTGGCGGGGAGCGCGACCACGACCAGCGCGCGCCCCGCGCGGCGCCTACATGAGGCCACGGACGAGCCCTCCATCGACCTGCAGGGCGACTCCTGTCACGTAGGACGCGCGCTCCGAGGCCAGGAAGACGACCGCGCTCGCGACCTCCTCCGGCTGGCCGATTCGGCCGACGGGAATCGAGGCCGTATCCTGCTTGACGAACTCCTCGAACGGGACGCCGGCCGCCTTCGCCCGGCTCTCGAGGAAGCTTCGGGATCGATCCGTCAGGATGCGACCGGGGCAGATCGTGTTCACCGTGATCCCGTCGCGGCTCACCTCGTTCACCAGCGACCGTGTCAGCCCCGCCACGCCGGGGCGAATCGCATTCGAGAGCAACAGGCCGTCGATCGGCTGCTTGATGGAGGTCGACTGGATGTTGATGATCCGGCCCCACCGGCGGCGGCGCATGTGCGGCAAGACCTCCCGGATCATCCGGATCGTCGAGAGAAGGTTCAACTCGAATGCGGCCTGGAAGTCCGCATCCGTCATCTGGTCGAAGAGCCCCGGTGGAGGGCCCCCGGCATTGGTCACGAGGACGTCCACCCTCCCGAAGGCGTCAACCGTGCGCGCCACCACCGCGTGGATGTCCTCCGCCTTCCGCACGTCCGCCGGAATCGCCAGCACCTCCGTGCCGGTCTCGGCCCGGATGGCTTCCCCGGTCTTGGCGAGCTCGTCCGCCGAGCGCGCACAGATGGCGACGCGCGCACCCTCGGCGGCCAAGCCGCGGGCGCACGCTCTCCCGATCCCCTTGGAGGCCGCGGCGACGATCGCCGCCCTGCCTTTGAGTCCCAGGTCCATCGTCCGTCTCCTCTGCGGGTCACGCGCGCTGCAGCAGGTGCTGCAGCACCGGGACCTCGGCGATCTTCTCGGGGGTCAGCGCCTCGGGGTAGATCCCGCGCGGGCGGGGATAGGCCGGCGTCAGCCGGATCGGGCCGTCCGGCGTCACCACCACGTCCACGGGGATGTCGTGCGCCTGCATCTCGACCGCCTGCGGCAGCATCTGCAAGGGGTGGACGGTCGTCACGATCGGCGTCTGCGGGAGCACCTTCCCGGTCTCGGCCAGGAGCCCGTACTCGAGGTCCGAGAAGCCGCCGCCTTTGCCCACGCGCGCACCCTTGCCGTTCACCGCCACGGACCCGCAGACGATCACGTCGATCGGGGGAACCTCCTCGAGCCGAACCGGCCGCCCAAGCCGCTCGGCGCCCTTGATGGAGGCGGCCTGGAGCGCTCGCTGGCCGAGCCGCGCGGGGTCCAGCTCCAGGAAGCACTCGAGCGTGCGCAGCCGGGGGACCGCCATGTAGACGATCTTCCCCTCGCGGAGCGCCAGCCGCCGCACCGGGAGCTGTGGCGCGTCCGGGTTGATCTTCACCACGCGCGCCTCGCGCCACGCGCGCAGGCGCTGGAGGTGGAGGGCCGCGCGCTCGGCGCCGACGAAGTTCGGGATGCGCCCCCTCGTGCCGGGGAAGCGCGCGACGCCTCGGACCTCCATCGCGCGCCAGATCATCTCGCGCACTTCGGCCTTCGAGGTGGGTAGCCGGCGACTCATCGGCTCTCCTCTTGTAATACAAGCCCGGACGGCTGGCAAGCTGCGCTTGCGATCCCTCTCCTACGGTCATCCCACGCGTAGGAACTCATAAGTCAGGGTTACCCTCCGAGAAGCTGTAGATCAAAACTCAGGGTTACCGAAGGGCAAGGGACCGGGCGGCCGGCGGAGCTGCGGCCGGGCCGTAG
>CAZDYT010000954.1:0-1778 GCA_964509395.1 uncultured bacterium | reverse complement strand
CGGCCATCGCCCGGAACAGCTCCTCGTGGGCGTCGAACGGGTGGCTCGTGGTGAACTTCACGCGCTCGATCGACGTCTTCGCGTCGATCGCGCGGAGGAGCACCGGGAAGTCGATCAGCCGGTCTTCCGCGCCGGACGGGGCCTCGAGGCTCTCGTCCTCGATGGTGGCGACCGCCCCGAGCTGGAGGAGCTGCCGCCGCCGCGCCGGCCCGCGGTATCCCGACCCGTCGGGGAAGCGCTTCCCGTACGAGTTCACGTTCTGGCCGAGGAGGGTCACCTGCCGGTAGCCGGCGCGCGCGAGCCGCTGGACCTCCTCGAGGATCTCCGGCAGGGGCCGCGAAACCTCCTGGCCGCGCGTCATCGGCACGATGCAGTAGGCGCACTTCTTGTCGCACCCCTCCATGATCGTGACGAACGCCGCGGCCCCCCGCCGCCGGTAGTCGCCCGCCGGCCTGCGGTCGAGCGGCCGCACCGTCCGATCGATGGCCAGGAGCCGCGCGCCCGAGGACGTCAGCGCCCCCTGCCGCAGCTCGGCGACCTTCGCGAGCAGCTCCGGCAGGTCGTAGATCTCCGCCGGCCCGGCCACGAGGTCGACCTGGGGGAGGCGCCGGAAGATCTCCTCCCGCTGCGCCTTCGCCATGCAGCCCAGGATCCCCAGGACGAGATGCGGCTTCTCCCGCTTGACCCGCTGCATCAGGGCCATCTTCCCGAACGCCCGCTCCTCGGCGTGCGCGCGGACCGAGCAGGTGTTCAGCAGGATCACGTCAGCCTCGTCCTCGCGCTCGACGACCGTGTAGCCCTGCGCGGTGAGCATCCCGAGGATCTCCTCGGAGTCCCGCTCGTTCATCTGGCAGCCGTAGGTCTGAAGGTAGACGTGCCCACTCATCTCGCCGACTGATTGTACAACCAACGGCGCGGCGCGGGCAGGGGAGGCCGGTCGGGCGGGCCCTCGCCTCGTGAGGCACCCTCGCCGGCGCTCGCTCCCGGCGGGGTCGCTCGCGGTCTCCCGGCGTGCGGGAGCCAGGGCGCACCGTCGCACGAGACGCACCGTGACAGCAGGATGCCGCGTGGGACCTTGACTCGGCCGGTCGGGTGGCGATAACCTGCCGCCACACGATGGTCCGCACGGCGGGCGTGCAAGGAGAGCCCCCAAAGGAGCCCGAGCCACCATGAGCGGAACAGGCGTCGGGATCGAGCGACGGTTCTGGCTGTGGTTCGTCATTCTCGTGCTCGGCCTCGTCTCCGGCCCGCCTCCGGCGGCCGGGCAGCCCCCCTCCCCGCCGGGTGCCGGCGTGGCCAACGCCCCACTGGTCCTTCCGGCGGAACAGCACGACACGTCCCCGCCTCTGTCCGAGATGGCGGGCCAGGAGCACCGCGAGGCGGCCCCGGTCTTCCGCGAGATTCCGCGGCACCCCCTCCCCCGCCGGGGCCCGAAACCTCCCGGCCCCGACCCCGTGACCCAGAGCCTCCCGGGTGCCCTGCCGGGACCCGCGCCCAGGGCGAGCTTCGACGGCGTCGGCAACGTGGACAGTGTGCTCCCGCCCGACACCAACGGCGCGGTGGGCCCCAACCATTACGTCCAGTGGGTCAACCTCTCCTTCGCTGTGTATGACAAGGCGGGGAACCCGCTCCTCGGTCCCACCAAGGGCAACACCCTCTGGCAGGGCTTCGGCGGCCCCTGCGAGACGTCGAACGACGGCGACCCGATCGTCCTCTACGACCACCTGGCGGATCGCTGGCTCATGAGCCAGTTCGCCCTGCCCGGCGGCTCCCAGGGC
>CAZDYT010000953.1:0-1778 GCA_964509395.1 uncultured bacterium | reverse complement strand
GCGCCTCCATGTGGTCGGCGCCCGTGGGCGACAGCGCGTAGGCCAGCGAGAGCCCCTTCTTCCCCCGCGGGTCGTGCATCGGGAGCTCCTGCCCCTTGACGTGGAGCGCGAAGCGCTCGGCGCCGCGGCCGAGGGCCGCCGCGGCGCGGCGCACGCCCTCCCCGAGGAGCCGGCCGATCCCCTCGCGCCGGCCGATCAGGTGGACCATCTGCTCGACCGCGTCGGCGTTTCCCCAGGTGAGCTCGATCCCACCCGTGTCCCCCTGGGTGAGGATCCCGTGCTCGTAGCACTCCATGGCGAACGCGATCGTGGCGCCGGTCGAGATGGAGTCGAGCACGTACTGGGCGAGGAGCTGGTTGATGACCGCCAGCTTCTTGAGGTCGCTCACTCCGCACAGGGAGCCGGAGGCCGCCAGCGTCTCGTACTCGGGACCGCCGAACTTCGGCGTGACGCCCAGCTCGGGCACCGCCACCTCGCGCTTGCACGCGACCGCGCAGGCGTAGCAGGTGCCACGGTTGACCAGGATCGTCTCCGCCATCGTCTGGCCGCTGATGGCGCGGAAGTGCTCGAAGGAGCCGTCGCGGAAGTTCCGGGTCGGGAGGATCCCGCTCGCCTCGAGCACCGGCACGCCGCCCGCCGTGCCGTAGACGTGGAAGCGGTCCTTGGACCGGTCGTAGTGCTCGCGGAACCAGGTGAGCGCGCCCCGCGCCCCGTCCTTGTCGACCGCCCCGGGCGGCTTCGCGCCCCGCACGACGACGGCCTTGAGGCGCTTGGCGCCCATGACGGCCCCGAGCCCGCAGCGCCCGTGGAAGTGCTTGAGCTGGTTCACGATGGCGGCAAAGCGGACGCCCCGCTCGCCGGCGATGCCGGTCTGGAGCACGCGAATGCGCTTGTCCCCCAGCTCCTGCTCGAGCCCGTCCTGCACCTCGCCGGAGAGCTTGCCCCAGTAGGCGTGCGCGTCGCGGAACTCCACCTGCCCGTCCTTGATCCAGAGGTAGACCGGTGTCTCGGCCCGGCCGTGGACCATGAGGCCCTCGTAGCCGGCCGCGCGCAGCTCGGGCCCCCACCAGCCACCGGCCTCCGATTCGCCGTAGGCCCCGGTCAGCGGCGACTTCGCGGCAGCCGTGTACCGGTTGGTGCCGGACAGGGAGAGCCCGTTGATCACGCTGGTCGTGAAGACGAGCTTGTTGTCGGGGCCGAGGGGATCGACGCCCGGGGGCAGGTCCCGCAGCAGGAGGTAGGAAGCCAGGGCCCCGCCGCCCAGGTGCTTCCGGAGGACCGTCTCGGGGATCTCCTCGACGCGGGTCTCGCGGGTGGTGAGGTCGACGTGGAGCAGCCTGCCGGTCACGCCCGATGCCATGCGGTGCCCTCCCCGGGATGCGCCGGCCCCGGGCCGGCGGCAGTGATCTTCGGCCCGTCGCGACCTACGCTACCGGAACCCGGCGGCCTGGTCAATCGGGAATCCCGACATCCCTGTCACCGCCTCTCGAATCTCCCGGGTTCCCCATTCCCGGTCGCCGCGAAGATGAGCGTACCGTCGCGCCAGAGGTCCAGAGTCTTGAATCCGGACGTCACAGCCCGCCGCATCTCTCCTTGGACGATGCCAGGCCGAGCGCCCGTCTGCAAGTCGAATCCCGCATGCCTGAGTTCGGGCGGGTTCTCGGGTAGCCGCACGATTTCTGCATCGCCTGACGCAAACAGCGTCGGCAGTTCACCCTCGGAGGGAGCGCGATGAGGTAGGGCGATGGCGGCTGGACGACCTCGCCTGAGCGATTCCG
>CAZDYT010000952.1:0-1778 GCA_964509395.1 uncultured bacterium | reverse complement strand
AGTTCTTCTGGCACGGCAACGTGTGCATGCCGTACGACCGGATGCCGCACGTGGGGACGGCGGACGGGGACCTGACGGTGGCGTACGCGCTCGCCTACACGGGGAGCGGGGTCGCCATGGCCACGTACTGCGGCGGGCTCGCCGGCGACCTCGCCGCGGGCGCGGCGGTCCCGCGCGACACGCCGCTCACCGCGGTCGGGATCCCTCGGTTCCCGGTGCCGTTCCTCAGGCGGGCGTACCTGGCCGGCGCCTACCTCGTCTACGGCGCCCGCGACCGCTGGGGCTAGGGAGGCGTGCCAGACGGATCCTGAGGCCGGGCACAGGTTGCTGCCACCGCGATGACCATCGGCCGGAGAGAAGACGCAAAGCCGTTCACCGCCACCGCCGCCATCGTTCTTTCGTTCTTCGGCTCGAGCGGGCCCGGCGGAAGGCGACGGGGGATCGCCGCCGCGCATATGACGTTTGCCATTGGGAGGTCTCGGTGGGACGATGCCGAGAGCCAGCGGGATGAGCCGGTTCAACATCGGCGGCGACTGAGGAGGTGAGCCGATGCCCTGTGATCCATCCGTCTTCGAGGCGATCCAGATTTTTTCACTGCTCGATGCCGACGAGCGTGCCGTGCTCGCGGAGCACGTCGAGCTGCGGCGGTTCACTCCCCGCCAGCGCATCTACAAGGCCGGCGAGCTCGGTGCAAAGGCCTACGTGGTGCTGAGCGGGAAGGTTCAGGTCGCCGTGATCGACGAGGATCATCAGGAGGTTGTCATCGACACGCCGGCGCATGGGGAGATCTTCGGCCTCTCGTCGATGCTCTCCGCAGCGCCCCACCAGACGACGGCCGTGGCGCTGGAAGAGACCGCGGCGATCGAGATCGACCGGCACGACATCTCCGCGCTGTTGCAGCGGAAGCCGATGGCAGGGCTCGACATCCTCACGATGGTCGGACGCCAGTTTCGCGCCGCCCAGGACCTCGTGCGCGCACGGGTCGCCCGCAACCCGAACGAGGTGATCGACGAGCGGTTGACCCTGGGCGACCGCGTGGCGGACACGGTGGCACGCTTCGGGGGCTCGTGGACGTTCATCATCGCCTTCGGGATCGCGCTGGCGGTCTATACCGCGCTGAGCATGCTCCTCAGGGATCGGTCGTGGGATCCCTACCCCTTCATTCTCCTCAACCTGTTCCTGTCACTGCTTGCGGCGGTGCAGGCGCCGGTCATCATGATGAGTCAGAACCGTCAGGACGCGAAAGACCGCCTGCGGAGCGAGCTGGACTTCGCGGTCAACCGCAAGGCGGAGATGGAGATCATCCAGCTCGCCGAGAAGCTGAATCGGGTCCAGGACCTGTTGCACGACATCCAGCCAGGCCCGTCCCGCGCGGGCCAATGAGCATACGCCGATCGGGTGCAGGCGGGCCTCGGAGTCAGGTGCTCTGAAGCTTCGCGCGAGCTTGACCACGATCAGGGCGCGCGCAGCCGCTCCCAGGCCCCGGGCGCCTGCGCCAGGATGGCCAAGAGGACCAGCCCGCCGCCGGCGAGGGTCGCCGCATTCGGCGCCTCGCCCACCCCGATCCAGACCCAGAGGGGCGCCAGGACCAGCTCGGCCGTGGCGACGAGCTGCAGCTCGGCGGCCGGGAGGTGGCGCGAGGCGCGGGTGTAGAGGACCAGGCCGCTGCCGAGCTGCACCGTACCCATCGCGAGGCCCAGCAGGAGATCCCGGGGCGAGACGCGTGGTGACGCGCCCTCGAGGCTCAGCGCCGCCAGGCCGCCGAGCGCGCCGACGAG
>CAZDYT010000951.1:0-1782 GCA_964509395.1 uncultured bacterium | reverse complement strand
CGCGCCCGATCGCTCTGCGCGTCGAGGGCGTGAAGATGCACTTCGGTGGCGCGGTCGCCCTCGACGGCGTCACGGTCTCGATCGACCGGCCGCAGATCTGCGGGCTCATCGGCCCGAACGGCGCCGGGAAGACGACGCTCGCCAACGTGGTGAGCGGCTATTACCGGCCGACGGGCGGCGCCGTCATCCTCGGCGGAGAGCGCGTGGACGGCTTGCCGCCACACGACATCGTGCGGCGAGGGCTCGGGCGGACCTTCCAGATCACCCGGGCGTGGCGACGGCTGACCGTTCTCGAAAACCTCCTGGTGCCGGAGCTTGCCATGAACCCGGCGGAACGGCGCGATGCCGCCGAGCGGCGCGCGCGGACGGCCCTCGACACGGTGAACCTCGGCCACCTCGCGGCCGAGTACGCGCGGGCCCTCTCCGGCGGGCAGCAGAAGCTCCTGGAGCTCGCGCGACTCCTCATGCTCGACACGGAGATCCTCGTCCTCGACGAGCCCTTCGCCGGCGTCCACCCGGTCCTGAAGCGGTCGATCGCGGACCTCGTCCGCCGCCTGCTCCAGGATGGCCGCGCGGTGGTGCTCATCGAGCACGACCTGACGACGGTGTTCAGCCTGTGCGATCGGCTGATCGTACTCGATTGCGGCCTCGTGGTCGCCGACGGGGAACCGGACGCCGTCCGGCGCGATCCGCGCGTGATCGCCGCCTATCTCGGAGGGCGTGAGGCCGACCGACCGGGGCGCGCGGCGACGCCGAGCCCGCCGGGGTAGACCGATGCTGGAAGTCCGGGAGCTGTATGCGGGCTACTATCGCGAGCTGCACATCCTGCGCGGGGTGAGCATCGCCGTGCGCCCGGGAACGGTGACGGCCGTCCTCGGCGCCAACGGGGTCGGTAAATCCACGCTGCTGAAGGCGATCTTCGGCTTCCTCGTTCCGGCTCGCGGGCAGGTGCTCCTCGACGCGACGGACATCACGGGCACGCCGCCCCATCGCATGATCGAGCGGGGGGTGGCGTACGGCCCCCAGCAGCCGGGCATCTTCTCGGAGATGACCGTGGAGGAGAACATCACCATCGGGGCCTGGACCTTCCGGCGCGATGCCCGAAGGCTGCGGCGAAAGCTCGAGGAGAACTACGAGCGGTTCCCCCTCCTCCGGGAACGCCGGCAAAGCCGCGCCGGCGAGCTCTCGGGCGGGCAGCGTCGCATGGTCGAGCTGGCTCGGGCGCTGATGAGCAACCCCCGCTATCTGCTCATCGACGAGCCCTCGGCCGGAGTGGCGCCGGTCGCCGCCGCGGGCGTCTACGCGACGCTGCAGGCGCTGCGCGGCGAAGGCGTGGGCGTCGTCCTGGTCGACCAGGACATCCGCCGCGCCCTCCAGGTCGCCGACTACGTCTACGTGATCGATCTCGGACGGAATCGACTCGAGGGCACCCCGGCCGAGCTCGGGGACATCGAAGCCGTGTTCTGGCAGGCCACCGAGCCCGGGCGGCCCGGCCCGACCGGGAGCGATTCGTGAGCGAAGAGGCCCGGCGCGATGGTGACCACGCGGATGCCGTCGCCGGCCAGGTCTGAGATTGACAGGGTAGGGCCCCCCTGCCTATACTTGTCTTGCTTGTAATACGCGTAAGAGGAGCGTGCCCATGCCTGTCTCCGTCTCTGTCCGCCTGCCAGACATGACTGCGAAGGCGCTCGATGAGCTCGCCCGTGTCACGGAGCGGTCCAAGACGTATCTCATCGTCAAGGCTCTGGAGGCCTACCTGGCCGATGCGGCCGATTACCAGGT
>CAZDYT010000950.1:0-1784 GCA_964509395.1 uncultured bacterium | reverse complement strand
CCGGTGAATGGGCCCGCCGCCCCCCGGGCGCCGGGGGGGCGGCGCCGCCGTCCCCGCGTCGAGCCCGCCGTGCGGGAGATGCGCCGGCGCCTGGAGACGCTCGAGGGCCAGATCCACGCCCTCGAAGCGCGCCTGCGGGAGCTGGGAGACGTCCTGAGCGACCCCGCGCTCTATGCGGACGGCGAGCGGGTCCGGGCCATCGCGGCCGAGCGGACGCGCGCGGAAGAGCAGGTCGCGTGGCTCCTCCACGAGTGGGAGGAGCTCTCCACCGCCCTCTCGGCCCATGAGTGAGCGTCCCTCGCTCCCCCACCGCACCCTCCCCCCGGGGTGAACGCAGAGCCCGGGCACTTCGCCGGCAGGCCTAAATCCTTCGAAAATTGACAGGTTTGGCGCCGCCGGGCTATCATCACCACGTTGTCCAGTCCCCGGATGTCGGGCTCCCGGGGCGCCTCGATCGCGGAGGCCCGGGGAGCGGGAGGCCAGCCTCGTGGAAGAGTTCCACCGGATCAAGCGGCTCCCCCCGTACGTCTTCGCCATCGTCAACGACCTCAAGGCGAAGGCCCGGGCCCGCAGCGAGGACATCGTCGACCTCGGGATGGGCAACCCGGACCTCCCCACGCCACCCCACATCGTGGAGAAGATGATCGAGGCGGCGCGAAACCCGAAAAACCACCGCTACTCGGCCTCCCGAGGGATCCGCCGGCTGCGGGTGGCGATCTGCGGCTGGTACCGAAGACGCTTCGGCGTGGAGCTGGACCCGGAGAGCGAGGCGGTGGCGACCATCGGCTCGAAGGAAGGCCTCGCCCACCTGGTCCTGGCGCTCCTCGGGCCCGGCGACGCCGTGCTCGTCCCGAACCCGGCGTACCCGATCCACGCCTACTCGGTCGTGATCGCGGACGGGGACCTCCGATCGGTGCCGCTCGTCCCCGGCGAGGACTTCTTCGCGCGCCTCGAAGAGGCGGTGCGGCTCACGTGGCCCAAGCCCAAGGGCGTCTTGATCAACTTCCCCCACAACCCGACGACGCAGGTCGTTGACACGCGCTTCTTCGAGCGCGTGGTGGGATTTGCCCGGGAGCACCGCCTTTGGGTGATCCACGACTTCACCTACGCCGACCTCACCTTTGACGGCTACCGGCCACCGTCGCTCCTCGAGGTCCCAGGGGCCAAGGAGGTCGGCGTCGAGTTCTTCTCGCTCACGAAGTCGTACAACATGGCCGGCTGGCGACTCGGCTTCGCCTGCGGGAACCCGGCGATGATCCAGGCGCTGTCTCGGATCAAGTCCTATCTCGACTACGGCGTCTTCCAGCCGATCCAGATCGCGGGGATCGTCGCGCTCGAGGGGCCGCAGGCCTGCGTGGGCGACGTGGTGGAGACCTACCGCCGGCGCCGGGATGTGCTCGTGAACGGCCTCAATCGCATCGGCTGGGCGGTGGAGAAACCGCGCGCCACCATGTTCGTCTGGGCGGCCATCCCCGAGGCGTACCGCCAGATGGGCTCGCTCGAGTTCGCGAAGCTCCTCCTCGGCGAGGCGAACGTGGCGGTCTCGCCCGGCATCGGCTTCGGCGAGTACGGCGAGGGCTTCGTCCGATTCGCCCTCGTCGAGAACGAGCACCGGATCCGGCAGGCGGTCCGCGGGATCAAGAGCTTCCTCGGCTAGCCGTGCCGATCCCCGTCGCATCTCTACGTCCTCGGTCGTCGGCGGCCCTCCCGGAAGGGAGCGACGGCCCGAAGGCCGCAGGCCGGAGGCGTCGCGACCAGATGGTCCATGGCGGCATACGCCTCGG
>CAZDYT010000949.1:0-1784 GCA_964509395.1 uncultured bacterium | reverse complement strand
AACCTCCACGCCAACCGCTACTCGGTCTCGCTCGACTGGATCGGGCGTCCGGTCCAGGTCCGCGAGACCAAGAGTGGGCTCATCATCGACGACGCGCGCTGGGGCTCGGTCCACCACCAACGACTGATCGGCGTTGCCGGCAAGCGCATCACGCTCGCCGAGCACCGCGTCGTTCGCGGCCAGGGCAGTCGCAAGGCGTCTCGCGGGCAGGAGGAGAAGACACTCGTCGAGGCTTGTCCCGACCTCGCCGACTACGCCGCCGCCGTCAAGCGCCACGGGCGCAAGCACCCCACCCTTGCCCTGCGCCAACTCCTGCAGATGGTCCGCGAGTACCCCCGTGACGCGTTGCTCGCCGCCGTGGGCGATGCAGCTCGCTACGGCATGTACGACCTCGAGCGCCTCGAGCGGATGGTGCTGCGGCGCGTCGGCGCGGACTTCTTCCTCCTCGACAGTGGAGACGACGACGATGATCGATGACGACCTCGAACAACTGCTGCGCAACCTGCACCTGACCAAGGTGCTCGAGGACTACGACGAGGTCCTCGCCGGGGCCGAGAAGGACGACGCCACCTACACCGACTTCACCAAGCGCCTGCTGCGCCCGCAGTGGCACGCTCGCCAGGAGCAGGCCCTCACCTGGCGCATCAAGCAGGCCGCACTTCCCGAGCCCTGGACGCTCGAGTCTTTCCCCTACGCCCGTCAGCCCGGCGTCAACAGGAAGCAGATCCGCTCCTTCGCGGAACTCGACTTCCTGGCCAAGGCCCACAACATCGTCTTCATCGGCGAAACCGGTGTCGGCAAGACCGGTCTCGCCACGGGGATCCTCCTCAAGGCCCTCCAGAACGGCCACCGTGGCCTCTTCGTCAAGGCCCAGGATCTCTTCGACGAAATGTACGCCTCGCTCGCCGACCGCTCGACGCGCAAGCTGCTCAAGCGCCTCGCGCGGCTCGACCTGATCGTGGTCGACGAGCTGGGCTATCTGACCATCAAGCCCGAGCAGGCCAACATCTTCTTCAAGCTCATGCAGGACCGCTATCGCCGCAAGGCCACGATCATCACCACGAACTTGGTCTACGAAGAATGGGGCAGCTTTCTCGGAAACCCCATGATGGTGAAGGCCCTGCTCGGGCGAGTGCGGGAGTTTTGCACCACCGTCCGCATCGACGGGCCCTCCCTGCGCGACCCTCAGGGATGAGCGCCTCCGACGCCGACATGGACCCGCGCGAGCGCTACGTCCGCCAGGTCCTCGCCCTCTACCGCGCCACGCCCACCACCCTCGGTCGCGTGCGCCGCGCCGACCGCGAACTCGCCGGAGCCCTCTACGATCGTCGCGTCCCCCTCTACATCGTCGAGCGAGCGCTGATCGTGGCCGCGGCCCGGAGGGTCCTCAATAACGCCTTTACGGCCGCGCCGCCACCGCCCATCAGGGCGCTTCACTACGTCCTCCCGATCGTCACCGAGCTGCAGCAGCGCCCGCTCGGGCCCAGAGACATCGACGACCTACGCCAGCGTCTCCGACAGGCGCTCGCCAGACCCTACTGACGACGGACTGCCGCCGGCCTCCGGCCGGCGTGATGACCGTTTCGCCACCCCCCCCTCAGGCTCGACCACCAGACTCCCAGGGCACCGCTCTCGGCCGCTCGCCGGTCAGAACAGCAGCCGCCGGAGCGTTCCTCGCGTGGTCCACTTCGACCGAGCAGAAGTGGTCACCTTCTCGCGAGCGCCGAAGCATCGGTGCGCAGGGTGATGGCCAGCGGCTCGGTCGAGCCGCAGCGACGACGACG
>CAZDYT010000948.1:0-1789 GCA_964509395.1 uncultured bacterium | reverse complement strand
GCAGTTGGGCGATGAGGTGCGCACGGCGTTCGCGCAGATCCTGGGCTGCCGGCTTTGTGTCTTGCATCCATGACATCTATCAGAATGTCATGCTAAAGTCAAGGACTATCTTCACGAATAACTCGAGCCCGATCAGTGCCTTAGGGGTTTCGAGACAGAAACTAGTATATCGTTTCGCTGAAAGGTGAACAAGTGCTTGATCGGACGGAGAGCTTGGCGTAGGCTGCCAAGTCATGGCAAAGCCTACCGCCCGCTCGCCGCTTGTGCTGTCCCCGGAAGACAAGATGCGACTCGAGGTGCTCGCCGCCTCGCGAACGGCGTCGGTGCGTGAAGTGCAGCGCGCCAAGCTTCTGCTGGGATACCACGGCGGGCAGGGCTTCAGCGCACTCAGTCGGAGCGTGGGCGTGAGCCGACGCGTGGCCTACAAGCACGTGGATCGAGCGTTGGCCGCGGGCGTGGATGTGGCGTTGTGCGACCACCCCCATGGCTCGGAGGCGACGATCACGCCGGAGGCCAAGGCGTGGGTCCTCTCCTTGGCCTGCACGAAGCCCACCGAGCACGGGTACGCTGCCGAGCTGTGGACAAGGTCGGCCCTGGCTCGTCACGTGCGCAGCAACGCCGGGGCAGCGGAGCATCCGTCGCTGACGCGGGCTTCGAAGTCGACCATCCACATCATTCTCCGCGACGCAGCGGTGCGACCGCATAAGGTCCGGTACTACCTGGAGCGGCGCGATCCCGAGTTTGACCGCAAGATGAAGGAGGTTCTGGTCGTCTACCGAGATGTGGCCGAGATCCTCTCGCACCCTCCCCCGCCCGGGACGCCCCGCACCGTGACGGTGTCGGTGGATGAAAAGCCCGGGGTGCAGGCGCTGGCCACCACGAGCCCAGACCTGCCGCCCGTACCGAGAGTGCACCCCGAAGTGGGTCGGGACTACGAGTACAAGCGCATGGGAACAGCGTCCATCTTGGCAGCCCTGGATCTGCACGATGGACATGTCTTGGCACGGGTGGAGCGGAGGCATCGGAGCGTTGAGTTCGTGGGCCTGTTGCGAGACCTGGACGCCTACTACCCCCCCGACGCGACGATCCGGGTCATCTTGGACAACCACTCCGCGCATATCTCCAAGGAGACGATGGCTTACCTGGCCACCCGCCCCAACCGCTTCCTCTACGTTCATACCCCGAAGCACGGCTCTTGGCTGAACTTGGTGGAGACGCTGTTTGGCAAGATGGCGCGTACGTTCCTGCGTGACATGCGGGTCCAGAGCTGGAACGAACTGAAGGCGCGCATTCTCAAGGGCATTGCCGAGATCAACGAGGCCCCCGTCGTTCATCGATGGCACAACTTCAAGGCCCTGGAAGCCACCGAATGATCGGTACCCTTTCATCGAAACGCTATACTAGGTCCCGAGCGAGGCGAAGCCGAGCGAGTTCCGTTCCGCGAACCAACATCCCGGGTCCGTTTCCACGCCCGCCGTCGAAGGCGCGCAGCCGCCAGGCACCGCCTAGTGTGAGCAGGAGTGTCGTCGTGCTCCTCCTCCTCCTCCTGCTGGCGGCGGCCGCGCCGGCCCAGGAACGGGAGGAGCAGGCCCCGCCCCCGGGCCGCTTCCAACTGGGCCCGTTGTGGCTGACGCCGCGGCTCGAGCTGCGCAATGCCGGCGTCCAGACGAACGTCTACCGCAGCGCGACCGATCCTGTCCCGGACCGCTCCGTGGTGCTGCGCCCGAGCCTGACGGGGGCCTCGCGCCTGTGGCAGAGACTGGACCTGTCGGCCGACGGCTACCTCGAC
>CAZDYT010000947.1:0-1790 GCA_964509395.1 uncultured bacterium | reverse complement strand
GGGTGCGCCGAGGTCCGCTGGCCCGGCCGCTTCCAGGTGATCCCCGGCGAGGGGGGCCGCCCGGCGCTGGTCCTCGACGGGGCCCACAACCCGGGCGGGGCCGCGGCGCTGGCCGCCTCCCTGGTCCGCGACTTCCCCGGGTCGCGCCTCGCGCTGGTCGTCGGGATCTCGGCCGACAAGGACCGCGCCGGGATCCTGAAAGCCCTGGCTCCGCTGGCTGCCCGCCTCATCCTGACCGCGGCCGCGAACCCCCGGGCGACGCCGCCCGCCGAGCTCCTGGCCGCGCTCCCGCCGGTGGAGGCCAGGGTCACGCTCGCATCTGGAGCCGACGAGGCCCTCCGCCTGGCGCTCGCGGAGCCGGACGTCAACGTCGTGTGCGTCACGGGCTCGCTGTTCCTGGTCGCCGATGCGCTTCGCTGGCTCCACGCTCAGGAGGTCCTCGATCGCCGTATCCTTTGACTCCCTCTCCTTCCAGGGAGAGCCTCGGGATGAGGGAGTCGTTCGCCGGTGACGCTCCCGTCGCTCCCGGATGCCGACACCCCCCTGGTCCTCGCGCCCGCGCCCCCGGGGCCCGCCGAGTACCGCGTGGGGTGCGCCTCGTGGCTCGACCGCTCCCTGATCGCCTCGGGACGCTTTTACCCCCGCGGCCACATGTCGGCGGAGGAGCGCCTCCGCTGGTACGCCCGCTTCTTCGACTGTGTCGAGGTCAACTCGACCTACTACGCCCTCCCCTCGCCGCGAAACGCGACCCTCTGGGTCGCCCGCACGCCCCCGGGCTTCCTCTTCCACGTGAAGGCGTACAGCCTGATGACCGGACACCACCCCCGCGCGGACACGCTGCCGGCGCAGCTCCGGGTGATGCTGCCCGAGGACGTCCCGCTCACGCCGCGCGGCGAGGTCGATCGCAGCCGCTTTCCCGCCGAGGCGCTCGATCGCTGCTTCGAGCTCTTCCGGGACGGGCTCGCGCCCCTCGCCGAGACGGGCAAGCTCGGCTATGTCCTCTTTCAGCTCGCCCCGTGGGTCCGCTACAGCGAGCCAACGCTGGAGTACCTCGGATCCCTCCCGCGCCGCCTGCCGGGCTGGGCGAGCGCCGTCGAGTTCCGGAACGCGACGTGGATCCCCGAGCGGGCCGACGAGGTGCTCGGGTTCCTCGCCGACCACGGCCTCCTCTTCATCTGCGTGGACGCGCCGTGGCAGCCCTTCATTCCGGCGGCGACCGTGCCCGGCTGGGTCGCCTTTCGCCTGCACGGCCAGAACGTGAAGGGCTGGCTCGACCAGCTCGCCGGCAAGGAGCCGACCGTCGCCGAGAAGTACGACTACCTCTACAGCGCCGAAGAGCTCCAAGCCTTCGCGCGGCGCGCGCGCGCCTTCCAGGGCCACGCCCGGCGCGTCGCCGTGACGTTCAACAACAACAACCTGGACTACCCGATCCAGAACGCGCTCGACCTCAAGCGCCTCCTCGGGCTCGAGACGCCCGAGGTCTCGCCGCGCGCAGTCCGCCCGCCCAAGGGGGGCCGGCGCTCCGAGGCCGCGCCCCCCGACGACCTCTTCGCCGCCGGACCCGGCAGCGCGGAATAGTGGCCGGGAGCCCGCATCTGGCGTAGTCCCCCATTCTCATCGGGGTCCTCGCCGGCCTCGACGCCTTCGCCATCCGAGTCGCGATCCGGCGAACGCGGAAGGGAGCTCGGGCGGTCGTGAGCGTTGCGCCGTCGGCGGCGCATCTGATACGATGCCCCGGGTCGTCGCAGTCCAGGAGCCTCGCGACTGCACCGGTTCGGGACGACAATGCC
>CAZDYT010000946.1:0-1792 GCA_964509395.1 uncultured bacterium | reverse complement strand
TGCGCGACCAGCGGCAGGCCGAGGAGCGTGGGGAGGTAGAGGTAGGTGAAGAAGAGAAAGCCGTCGTGATCGCCGGCGTGGGCGCGGAGCCACTCGACCAGGGAGAGGGCGAGCGGCCCCTGGCGGCGCACCCACTCCGCCTCGTCGAAGTAGGTGTGCGGATGAGCATAGAGCCAATCGGCGTAGCGTCCGAAGGCGCGCACGCGGCGCGGCCGGTCGACCGGGAAGCGGCGGACCCGGACGCCCTCGACGGTCTCGAGGCCCGGGCCGTAGACGTTCTTCCAGGTGAGGTAGTCGCGCGCGCAGGTCGTGAGGACCTCGACGTCGTGGTAGGGCCGGAGGGCCTCGGCGATGCGCCGGCACTCGTACTCCGCCCCGCCGTCGATCTCCGGCCCGTAGCGCTGGACCACGAAGGCGAGCCTGAGCCGCTTCACCGGGCGTCCCGACTCTTACCCCCTCGCCCTTCCGGCGGGGGAGAGGGAAGGGGCCGGACCGGCGAGCTCCGCGAGGTAACGGCGGAGCTCCGCGCCGATCACCTCCGTGTCGAAGGCCCGGAGCCGCTCCCGCTGGCCGACGACGACGGTCTCCCGCAGGGCGGGCTCCGTCACGACCCGGTGGATGAGCTCGGCGAGCGTCGGGAAGTCCTTCTCCGCCAGGAGCAGGCCGGTCTCGCTCAGGGTCCCCGGCACGCCGGTGGAGGCATAGGCCACGATGGGCACGCCGAAGTGCATGGCTTCGAGGAGCGGGACGCAGAAGCCCTCGTGCTCGGACATGGAGAGGTACACCGAGGCGAGCCGGTAGTACGTGCAGAGCTCGGGCTGCGGGACGGCGCCGGCGAAGACGACGCCGTCGAGCACCCCCAGCTCGGCCGCGAGCTTCTGGCAGCCGCCGAGGTACCCCTCCGTGTCGACCGCGGAGCCGACGATGAGGAGCCGGCTCTCGGGATCGAGACGCCGATAGAAGTAGTACGTCTTGATGAGGTCCTCGACCCGCTTGTTCGGGGCGACCCGCCCCACGAAGAGCAGGTTCGTCCCGCTCGCGTATGTCCGCTCGAGCGCGCGGACCGGTGGGTGGGAGTAGTGAGCCCAGTCGATCAGGATCGGCAGGACACCGGTCCGCCGGAACCCCGCCGCCTCCAGCTCCCGGCGGTTGAACTCCGAGACCCCGAGCGCGAGGTCGGTGACCGCGGCGAGTCGGCCGAGCTCCCAGCGCCCGCGCCGGCAACGGTCGGCGACGCGCGCGTTCACGCCGACGAAATACTCCGCCGGCGTGATGTTGTGGTAGATGAGGACCTTCGTGTCGGGCAACCCGGCGAAGTAGGTCGTGACCTCCGAGCCGATCGAGAAGTGGAACAGGACGACGTTCGCGGGGTCGGCGACGTCGCGATAGCGCGTGTAGAAGCGCGCATCCCGCACGAGGCTCTCGTGGATGTACTGGGCGTAGACGTCCGAGGCGTAGCCCCATCGACGGAGGAGAGTACGCAGGGCCCGGACGTGGTTGCCGATGGCGTCCCCGTAGTCGAAGTTCGACACGAGCTGATGGACGGCCTTCACGCGAGCCGCGCCCCCAGGCGGCGGAGGACGTCGAGGTAGTTGGCCGTGACCCGGTCCCAGGTGAAGTTCGCAAGGACGTACGCGCGGCCGTTGGCGGCGAGCCGTGAGCGGAGGGCCGGATCGTCGAGGAGCAGCTCGACCGCCTCGACGAACTCGAAGTACTCGCCGAAGAAGAGCCCGCCGTTCGACGCGAGGCAGTGCTCGCGCGTCACCGCGCACCCCGCGTGGACGAGCGCGGG
>CAZDYT010000945.1:0-1793 GCA_964509395.1 uncultured bacterium | reverse complement strand
GAGCGCCGCGGGCACCATCCGGGCGGCCACCGCGGCGGCGGACCCCGAGGAGGAGCCGCCCGGCGTGCGCTCGCGGTGCCAGGGGTTCCGGGTCGGCGCCGGATCCAGGAAGGCGAACTCGGTCGTGTGGAGCTTCCCCAGGATCACGGCCCCGGCGGCGCGGAGCCGGGCCACGCTGGTCGCGTCCTCCGCCGGGAGCACGTCCGCGAACCCGCGCGCCCCCGCCGTCGTCTTCAGCCCCCGAACGTGGAAGATGTCCTTGAGGCCGACCGGGATCCCGTGAAGCGGACCGCGCAGGCGACCCGCCGCGGCCTCGGCGTCGAGCTGTGCGGCCGCCTCGAGAGCCCCCGCCCGATCCACCGCCACCCACGCCTGCATGGCCGGGTCCACCGCCTCAATGCGGCTGAGGTGCGCTTGGGCCAGCGCCGTGGCGGTGAGCCGGCCCGTGCGGATCCGCTCGGCCGCGGCGGTGATGGAGAGCGTGTGGAGCGGCGCGTCGGCCATGATGCTCACTCCTCCAGCAGGAAGAAGCCGGGCTCGCCCTCCGCGGGGACCGCGGCGCCGGTCACCCGCGCGAGGTCCGCGGCCAGCGCCTCCAGCTCTGGCGCCAGCACGTCGGCGCGCTCGGCCCCGAAGCGCCGGCGCGCCTCGGCCACGAGGTCGGCACGAAAGGTCTCGAGGCCCGGGTCGGGCATAGCGTCACCTCCGGGGTGGCGTGCGGTGTCGGCGTGAAACGTCTCCCCCTGCCTACCACCCGCCCCGACGGGAAGTCAAGGTGCCCCTCCGCGCCCGCGGGCGCGGGCCCGGTCCGGCTGCGCGGGACTGGGGACGAAGGTCGTTGACACGGCGCCGCCGTCGGGCCACCATGCCGGCTGTGTCCGAGCGCTGGGACGTCGTGGTGATCGGCGGCGGCCACAACGGGCTCGTCGCCGCGACGTATCTCGCCCGCGGGGGCTTGCGGGTCTGCGTGCTCGAGCGCCGCGACCTCCTCGGGGGCGCCTGCATCACCGAAGAGCTGTTCCCCGGCTACCGCCTCTCCTCGTGCTCGTACATCTGTCACCTCCTCCAGGAGAAGGTCATCGTGGACCTGGAGCTCCGCCGTCACGGGTTCGAGGTCTACCCGCTCGAGCCCGCGCGGTTCCACCCCTTCCCCGACGGCGGGTCGCTCGTCATGTGGGACGACCACGCGCGGACGGCGGCCGGCATCGAGCGCTACTCGCGGCGGGATGCGGCGGCGTACCTCCGCTGGATGACCCTCTGGGAGCGGGCCGCGCGCCTCCTCCATCCCTACTTCCTCGCCCCGGCCCCGACCTACGCCGAGATTGCCGCCCAGGTCCGCGGCACCGAGGACGAGGCGCTCTGGGAGACGCTGCTCACCCGCCCCATGTGGGACCTCGTCCATGAGCACTTCGAGTCGGACGTGCTGCGCGCGCATGCCCTCAACGCCCAGGACATCGGCGACCCCCGGGCCCCCGGGAGCGCCCTCTGCTACGCGTACATCAAGGTGAACCTCCGCTCGGCGCCGGGGACGGTGGGGATCGTCAAGGGCGGGATGGGGGCCATCACCCAGGCCATGGCGCGCGCGGCGCGGGAGGCCGGCGTCGAGCTCCGGGCTGGCGCGGAGGTCGCCCGGGTCCACGTCGAGGGAGGGCGCGCGGCGGGCGTGGTCCTCCGGAACGGCGAGGTCGTGCGCGCCGGCCTCACCGTGTCGAACGCCGACCCCAAGCGCACGTTCCTCCGGCTGGTCCCGCCGGAGGCCCTGCCGGCGGAGTTTCGCGCGGCGGTCGCAGGCC
>CAZDYT010000944.1:0-1795 GCA_964509395.1 uncultured bacterium | reverse complement strand
CCGCGGGGCCTGCCGCGGCGAACCGCCCCACGGTGCTCGCTCCCGCACGCGCGCGGGGTGAGCGGCCCGCATCCCCAGGCAAAGGAATTCCGGCGGCGGGTCGCGGTGCGCCCCGTTCGCCGCGTCACCCGCGGACCTCCGTCGTCGCGTCGTCCCCGCGGAATCGCCGTTCAGGGTTTAGTAGGCAGGAAGCTTGCCCGCCGTCACCCCCGTCTTCCGCACGGCGGCCACCTCCTCGGCGGCCTTCGCGGCCAGGAACCGGCTGTCGCTGGCGAGGGTCACGAACTGGTAGCCCTCGGCGATCATCCGGAGCGCGTAGGCGGCCGTGTTGTTGTGGATCCCGGCCAGGACGCCGTGCCGCTTGCACGCGGCGACGATCTTCTGCTGCGCCTCCACGATGGGAGGATCCGTCTGGTCGAGCCGCGGCTTGCACCCGAGCGCCAGGCTCAGGTCCGATGGGCCGACGTAGATCGCGTCGACCCCCGGCACGCTCAGGATGTCGTCCAGGTTCTCCAGCGCCTGCGCGGTCTCGATCATCGGGATGACCAGGAGCTCCGCGTTCGCGTGATCGCCGTAGTCCATGCCGGCATAGATCGACGCCCGCACGGGCCCCCAGCTCCGGTAGCCGCGCGGCGGGTACTTGCACGTCCGCACCAGCGCCTCGGCCTCGGCGCGCGTGTTGATCATCGGGCAGATCACCCCGTACACCCCCGCGTCCAGGATCTTCATGAGGAAGGCCGGATCGTTCCACGGCACGCGCGCCAGCGGAATGACGGGGGTCGTGGAGATCGCCTGGAGCATCGTGACGGCCGTCTGGTAGTCCACGACGCCGTGCTGCATGTCGACCGTCAGGGAGTCGAACCCCTGGTGCGCCATGACCTCGGCGGAGAACGCGCTCGGGATCGAGAGCCAGCCGTTCACCACCGCCTCGCCTCGGGCCCAGATCTGCTTCAGCGTGTTTTCGCGCACAGCGATCGCCTCCTCTTGGGTGCGGTCGGTCAGGGCACGCGGCCCACGTGGATGGTCACGGTGCCGAGCCCCAGCCGTCTCAGGCGGATCTCCGCGAGTCCCACGCTCTCCATGAGCCGGCCGAGCTCCTCCGGCGTGACGAACCGGTCGACCGACCGGGGGAGATACGTGTAGGCCGCGCGGCTGCCGCTCACCAGCGCGCCCAGCGCCGGGACGACGTGGTGGAAGTACAGGCGAAAGACCTCGCGCCAGCCGGGGAGCGTCGGCTGGGTGATCTCGAGCGCCACGACCGATCCCCCGGGCGCCGTGACCCGCCGCATCTCGACAAGGCCGGCCTTGAGGTCGGCGAGGTTCCGCAGCAGGAACGCCGACGCGACGCACCGGAACGTGCCGTCGGGGAACGGGAGGGTGAGGGCGTCCCCGGCCACGAGCCGGACGCGCCGCTCGCCCCGCGCCGCGAGCTTCTCCCGCGCGAGGCGGAGCATTCCGTCGACGAAGTCCACGCCCACGACGGCCTCGACCGGCGCCGCCTCGAGGAAGGCGAGGGCGAGGTCGGCGGTGCCCGTCGCCACGTCGAGGACGAGGTCCCCGGCCGACGGGGCCGCGAGCCGCACCGCCGCCCGCCGCCACGCCTGGTCGCGCCCGGCCGTCATGAGCGCGTTCATCAAGTCGTAGCGCGCGGCGATGCGGGCGAACATGGCCTGGACCCGGCTCGCAATCTCGGTGGACTCGGTCACGCTAACCGGCCCGGCTAGAACCACAGTCCCGCCAGCGCCGCCAGCACCATGCCGAGGTAGGCGAACGGCAAGGCGAAGACGGTGTGCTC
>CAZDYT010000943.1:0-1795 GCA_964509395.1 uncultured bacterium | reverse complement strand
GCCGGTAGCCGGTCTTGATGTCGAGGACGAGGGTGTCGGGGTGCGCGGTCCGCCAGTCCTTCCAGGTGGTCACGACGACCGGGAGCACCTTGAGGCGGATCCCGCCGTGGGCGAGCTTCCCGACGACCGGCTCGCCGGTCATGTGGGTCCAGAGGCTGTTCGTCTGGTGGTCGTACATGAGCTTGTTCGAGCGGAACAGCAATCCCGACGAGCCGAACGTGTACGTCGTGGTCCCCACCGTGGCCTGGAAGAGGGTCCCCGACCCGCAGAGCGTTCAGTAGGCGAGGGCGACCGGGATGCCGCCCACGACGTCGTTGGCCATCTCGTGCCAGTCCATGATCCGGTGCGGGTAGGCCCGGCTCTCGCCGTTGAGGGTCACGCCCAGGACGAGCTCGTCCTCGGTGAGGTAGGTGGCCCGGGCGGCTTGGAGGTGGGCGGGGGTCGTCAGGGCCGGGATCCCGTCCTTCGCCACGCCGCCCCAGACGATCTCCTCCATCCGGATGCGGTGGGGGATGGCGGGCTGAAACCAGTCGCCGAAGTCCGCATCGATCAGGGTGAAGAGCCGCCACTTCCACCGGAGGAACTCGCGGTGGGGGCGGATCTCGGGATGCGTCTGGAGCCACTCGACCCAGCGCGGCCAGTCGCGGCCGAAGCGCTCGCCCGAGAGCTGTTCGAGCACCGCCGCATGCAGCTCGATCGGCACGTCGAGCTCGAACCGGAGCAGCTCGATGAGCGCCGGAATGGCCGCGCGGTCGCCGCTCGCCTCGATGGCCTTCAGGGCAGGGAGCTGCACCTGGGCGGGTCGGTGCGGGAGGAGGTCGTCGAGGAGCCTCCCGAGGGGCGAAGGCGCCTGCGCGGCGGCCGACGCCGCCAGCAAGAGGCTCAGCGCGACGAGGAGACGCGGCGCCCGGCCGACCCCGGTGGACCTCATGTCGGCTATTGTCGCCCCGCCGGGGCCGCGGCGTGTCAACGGGATGTCAAATCCTCGTCAACGTCCCACCGGGCGCGACGCCGCGCCGCCGCGCGATCGAACTCGGCGAGGCGCGGCGCTAGGAGCCCGTCAGGTGGGATGGGGCGACCCACGCCGGGTGACGGCGACAGGCTCCGGCGTGGCGCAGAACCGCCGGAGTTTTCGCGGCGCCGCCCCGCGCCGGGGTGTAGACTCCGCTGGGGAGGGTGCCATGAAGACACTCGGTGTGCTGCTCCTCGCCGCGACGGCCGTGGCCCCGGCCGTGTCGTCCGCTCGAGCCGAGGAAACCCCACCGGTCCCCGGGGTCGGAGCGGGCTCCAGGGTGTCCCTGGAGTACACCTTGAGCGACGACGACGGGAAGGTGCTCGCGTCGAACAAGGGCGGGCCCCCGCTGACCTACAGGCAGGGGGCGCACGAGATCATCCCCGGGCTGGAGAAGGCGCTCGACGGGATGCACGCCGGCGACGCGAAAACGGTCACGATCGAGCCGGCGGACGGGTACGGGCACGTGGACCCCACCGCGGTCACCGAGGTCCCGAAGGAAATGATTCCGCCGGACGCGCTCGCCGTGGGGACCGAGCTCGTGGCGCGCGGCCCCGGGGGCGGGATGCGGGTCGTCCGGGTCAAGGAGATCAAGGACACCACGGTGGTCATCGATCTCAACCACCCGCTGGCGGGCAAGACGCTCCACTTCGACGTCAAGATCCTGGACGTCGAGGCGCCCACCGACTAGAGTGCGCTTCCAACTGGTTCGGCCGAATTCCCTGGCCGCCGCGGGGCCTGTCGCCGGCTTGCCCCCGTCCGCCGGGCTCCGTCACCCGTTCA
>CAZDYT010000942.1:0-1806 GCA_964509395.1 uncultured bacterium | reverse complement strand
GTTATGGAGCACCTGGGGCGCGGCGGCCGCTGGCCGGCGAGACGGTGAGCCCGCCGGCGGCTCACGCGGCGAGCGCGAAGGTTCGCATCGAGAGGGTGCCGCGCTGGAAGCCCTCGAACACGTCGACGACGCGCTCGTCCGGGCGGGCAGGGGAGCGGCGGCCCGGAGGCCGCGGGCCGGTCGCGGCCGGGCTTTCCGGGCACGGGCCGGGCGGGGGCTGCTCCGGCCACGGCCTCCTGACCGCGCTGGCCTACGGGATGCTCGCCGGACAGCCCGCCGCCCGCCCGGCCCGCCGCGAGCGTTGATCGGCGGCGCGGCGGGGGCTCAGCGCGCGAACCCCTGCGGCACCAGCTGGAAGGCCTTCGCGAACTTGCTGGCGAAGGTCTGGTAGCCGACGGCGAACGTGAGCTCGAGAATCTCCGGCTCCGAGAAGTGCCGGCGCAGCCGCTCGAAGGTCGCGTCGGAGACCTCGCGGTCGTCGCGCACGATCTCGGTGGCGTACCGGAGCGCCGCGCGCTCGCGCTCGGTGAAGAGCGGGCCCTCGTCGTAGTCGTCGAGGGCCGCCAGCTTCTCGGCGGGAACGCCGACCTTCACGCCCACGGCGTGGCGGATGTCCATTCAGTAGGCGCTCCCGTAGAGGTTCGCCACGTGCACCTGGAGCAAGGCCCGCAAGGAGGCCTCGACCTTCCCGAACCACTCGATCGCGCCGTAGAGCCCGCCGATGCCGAGCATCAGGGGCACCCGGTGGGCCATGATCCGCTCCGGCGTGGGCACGGCGCCGAACATCCGCTCGCCGATCTTGTAGAAAAGCCGCACGGCCAGGCTGGGTCGCTCGACTTCCGAGATCCGCTGCATGGCTCTGTCCCTCCCGCGGGTGTCTTACGGTTTCTTCTCCATCGTCCCCGTGCCGCCCTTCATCATCCCCTTGTCGTCCTTCATCATCTCCTGTTTGCCCATCGCGTCGCTCTTCCCCATGGTGTCGCCCGCCATCATCCCGGCGCACCCCGCCATCGCGAGCGCCGCCACCGCCAGCCCCACGAGCCCGCCTGTCCACCGCCTCATCGCGCGTTGCATCGCCACCCTCCTCTGGATGACCCCGTTGCTCCGACGACCGGCGAGGACCCGACGAGCCGGGCTCGCGTCGTCGTCTTGGAGTGTGGCGGCGTCGCGCCGCGCCGTTGTCACGAGCGTGTGAAATCTTCGTGGAGCCGGCGGCTCCAGGGTCTTCGCCGCCTGCGGCTGGTGTGGACGTGGCTCGCGCCGTCTGGGGCTAGCACCGTGGCCGATGACCTTCGCATCCCGGCGTCCTCGGTCGTCGGCACGCCTCAACGTATGCGGCATACGCCTCGGCGCGCCTCCTCCCTGCGTCCTGGGGCTGCTCGGTCCTCGGCCACGGCCCGAGGCGGTTGGGGATGAAACTTGACCCATTGACCCACGAGTTTGGTGGTTCAAGGACACTAGCGCCGGGGCCTAGCGCCACACCTCGCGCGCGGTCTCCACGACGAGCCGGAGCTTCGCCCACTGGTCGTCCTCTTCGATCAGGTTCCCTTCCATGGTGGAGGCGAAGCCGCACTGGGGGGAGAGCGCCAGGTTCTCGAGCGGGACGTACCGCGCCGCCTCCTCGATCCGCCGGCGGAGCTCGCGCGGCGACTCGAGCTGGGGCCGCTTGCTGCTGACGAGCCCGAGGACCACCGTCTTGCCCCGGGGGACGAACCGGAGCGGCTCGAAGGTGCCGGCGCGCTCGTCGTCGTACTCCAGGAGGAAGCGGTCCACCTGGAGCGTGCCGAACAGCTTCTCGGCGATCGG
>CAZDYT010000941.1:0-1809 GCA_964509395.1 uncultured bacterium | reverse complement strand
ACCCGCGTGGCGACGCTCGCGCGGCTGCGCGAGTTGGTCCCACCCGCGCGGGCCGGCCTACCCGCGCTCGGCTACCCGGCGCCGCTCCTCGCCCGGCAGGAGCGGATCGTCGCCGAATCGCTCGCCTTCCTCGACGACGTGCTAGCACGGCGAGTCTACGGCCGCGACCAGCTCCAAGGCTTCACCCGCCGGATGGCGCCGCTGGTACTCGCCAACGCGCGGGACGCCGTTCGCGCCCAGCTCGACGCGCTCCACGCCCAGGTCACCGCGTGGCGGCGGGAGCTCGGATCCACGGAGTGGGCGCGGCTCCATGTCCTGATCATCGCGCCGCACATGCCGCGCGAGGGCGAAGTGACGACCCAGTACTTCGGCCGGCTGCTGCACGAGCCGTTCGAGGGGCGCCGGATCGTGTACGCGGAGTCGCTCTGGGAAGAGCCTCGCGCCCTCGACCTCCTGGCCACCCACTTGCTCGATGGGAGGGTCGGCGAGGCGTTCTTCGACGACTTCATGCGGATGCATCGCGACTTCTTGTCGGATGCCGCGCGGGAGTACCTGCCGACCCTGCTTCCGGAGTGACGGCCGTCCGCCAGGGTGACCCGGAGCCGGCGCAGAGTGACCCCTCGAACGGCTCGGCTTCGCCGCGAGGGCCGTCGGAGGGGGAGCCCGGCCCCTCCGAAGATCTACCCTCGCAGGAGGACCGGGCGAAGCCGGGCGAGGAACGCCTCCCCGGCGGGGTCGTCGGTCACGAGATCGATCAGCCCGGGCCGGCCCACGCCGATCCCGACCTCGGCGGCCCGGGCCAGCTGCTCCTGCTGGAAGATCCGACCCGCCGAGACGGCCGGCGTCGTGCGGAAGAGCCGGAGGACCGCGACCCCCACGGCATCCACGGCCACGCGGTCGGTCCCGGCGATGATGACCCCGGGCGCGACCTTGGTGCCGGCCTCGGGGCCCCCGTCCACGAACGCCTCGAGCCCATCCAGCAGGATGGCGGCCGGCCGGTAGAGCAGGTTCAGCTCCGCGATCATCTTCCGCTGCGCGGCCGAGCCGTGGAGCTCGCGCATGTAGTCGTAGCCATCGGGGCCGTACTTGGCGACGGCGCCCACGCTGTTCTTGAGCGAGAGGGTGATCTGCCCGCCGAAGCGGTGGGTCTTGAGGCAGCAGGTGGAGACGACCGCCTCAGCCTCCTCGAGGAGGCGCGGGAAGAGAACCCCACGCCGCCAGTGGCTGCCCGGCAGCGGGTGCGCCACCCAGTCGCGGGCCGGGAGCTCGTCGAGCACTAAGGCGGCGAACCCGAGCTTGCGCCCCTGGGCGAAGACCTCCTTCGCCTCCATGACCGCGCGGGTCTGGCCCATGCCGCTGCGATCCGCGACCGTGACGCGGCGCGCGCCGGCGCCGCCCAGCCACTCGACGAGGGCCACGAGGGTCTCCGGATGGGTCGAGCCGGGGAAGGGGTCCGCCGAGTTGAAGTTGGGCTTCACGACGACGGGCTTCCGGGCAAGGCCGTCCGCCCCGAGGAGCCGCAGCGCGCGCGGGACCCCGTCCCGGCGCTCCTCGGCCTTCACCAGGACGACGCGCGCGCGAGCCTCGTCCCCGGCGGCCGGCGCCCAGCGGCCCGCCGCCAGGAGGCCGCCCGCGGCCAGGCCCCACCGGAGGAGGTCGCGCCGCGGCCGCTCGGCCGGATGGGTCACGGGGCGCCTTGCAGTGCGCTTCCGACTGACCAAGCCTCAGCTGGGCGCCGCGGGTGGCGCCGAGCGCCGCCTCCGGACGCCCGGGCGCAGTGGGCCCCCTTCAGCCTCCTTCCGCAGTTCG
>CAZDYT010000940.1:0-1811 GCA_964509395.1 uncultured bacterium | reverse complement strand
ACCTGCCAGGGTCTCCGGGGTAGCGGGTCCTCCATGATCTCAAGACCGCCAAGGCCGACGAGCGATAGCGCAGGTCCTAGCGCTCCGGAAGCCCGGGCTCGCCCCCCAGAGATCTTCGGAGAGGACTCCGCCCCCGACGGTCCTCCGGCCGGGCACCCGGCTCACGGCGGGGCCGCCAAGCCGGGTCGGGGCCGTTCGCTGGTCGCGGCGAACGGGCCGGGCCCGCCACCCCCGAGATGATCGACCGCGACGTTGCACCCGGCTCTCCAGCATCCCGGTAAAGGCCGCCGTCTAGTCCCGCGTCTCGACCCTCCCGCCCCGACGGCTTGACCGCGTGAGCCCCGCCGGCTAAGGTGGGCGCACGGTCCCGCACCTTCACCGTTCCGGCCCTGGAGCCCTCGCATGAAGTGTCCCCGGTGTGAGCAGGAGACGCCGGCTGACGCCCAGTTCTGCCCGGAGTGTGGGGCAAAGCTCGCGGTCGTCTGCACGCAGTGCGGGACGCCGAACGCCCCCGCCCACAACTTCTGCAAGACATGCGGGCAGCCCCTGGCAGTCCCGGCCGGACCGGGCTGGGGTGCCAAGCGGTTCGGCGCGCCGGACGCGTACGTCCCCAAGCACCTGGCCGAGAAGATCCTGACCTCCCGCTCGGTGCTCGAAGGCGAGCGCAAGCAGGTGACGGTGCTGTTCGCCGACCTGAAGGGCTCCATGGAGCTCCTGGCCGACCGCGATCCGGAGGACGCGCGCAAGCTCCTCGACCCGGTGCTCGAACGCATGATGGAAGCCGTCCACCGGTACGAAGGGACGGTGAACCAGGTGATGGGCGACGGGGTCATGGCCCTCTTCGGCGCGCCGCTCGCCCACGAGGATCACGCGGTACGGGCGTGCTATGCGGCATTGCGGATGCAGGAAGCCGTCAGCCGGTACGGCGAGGAGGTCCGCCGCGCCGCGGGCGTGCCCATTCACATCCGCGTCGGCCTGAACTCGGGAGAGGTGGTCGTGCGGTCCATCGGGAGCGACCTCCACATGGACTACACGGCGGTCGGCCAAACGACCCATCTGGCCGCCCGGATGGAACAGGCGGCACTGCCCGGCTCGATCCTGATCTCCGCCGAGACGCTCCGACTGGCCGAAGGCTACGTCCAGGTCAAGCCGCTCGGCCCGATCCCGGTCAAGGGATTGAGCGAGCCGGTCGAGGCGTACGAGGTGATCGGCACGGGGGTGGCGCGGTTCCGGCTCCAGGCCGCGGCGGCTCGGGGCCTGACGCGCTTCGTGGGCCGCGCGGCCGAGCTCGAGCACCTCCGCCAGGCGCTCGAGCGCGCCGGGGCCGGGCATGGCCAGGTCGCCGCGCTCGTCGGCGAGCCCGGCGTGGGCAAGTCACGCCTCGTCTGGGAGTTCACGCACTCTCACCGGACGCAGGACTGGCTCGTCCTCGAGAGCGGGTCCGTCTCCTACGGCAAGGCCACCCCGTATCTGCCGGTGATCGACCTGCTCAAGGCGTACTGCGGGATTCAGGACCGCGACGACCAGCGGCAGATCCGCGAGAAGCTCACCGGCAAGCTCCTGACGTTGGACCGGGCGTTGGAGCCGGCGCTGCCGGCCTTCCTCGCGCTCCTGGACGTGCCGGTCGAGGACCCCCAGTGGCAGGCCCTCGATCCGCCCCAACGCCGTCAGCGCACGTTAGACGCCGTGAAGCGCCTCCTCCTGCGCGAGAGCCAGGTCCAGCCCCTCCTCGCCGTCTTCGAGGATCTGCACTGGATCGACGCCGAGACCCAGGCGCTCCTCGACAGCCTCGTGGAGAGCCTGCCGACGGC
>CAZDYT010000939.1:0-1813 GCA_964509395.1 uncultured bacterium | reverse complement strand
CCTCCTCGTCGGCCGGGGCGCCGTCCCGGGCGCCGAGGTCGTGTCCGACGAGCGCCGCTGCGTGGAGCGCTTCCTCGAGCACGTGCGGACCGTCGATCCCGACGTCCTCACCGGCTGGAACGTCTGCGACTTCGACATCGGCGTGCTCCTGCGCGCCTGCCGGCGGCTCGGGCTCCGGTTGACGCTCGGCCGCACGGGGGACGAGGCCGAGGTCCGCCGGGACCAGAGCTTCACGCGCGAGCCCCGCGTCATCCTCGCCGGCCGCCAGGTGCTCGACGGCCTGGCGCTCCTCCGCAGCGCGTTCATCAAGCTCGACGACTACCGCCTGGAGACCGCCGCGCAGGCGATCCTGGGCGAGGGAAAGCTCTTCGGCCCCGAGCACCGCGCGGCCGAGATCGAGCGGGCGTACCGCGAGGATCCCGCGAGCCTCGTGGCCTACAACCTGCACGACGCGCGGCTGGTCCTCGAGATCCTCGCGCGCACCGGCCTGGTCGAGCTGACCGTCCGGCGGAGCCTCCTGACCGGGATGCAGCTCGACCGCGTCGGCGCCCAGATCGCCGCGGTCGACTCGCTCTACCTGGGGGCCCTCCGGGCGCGCGGGCGGGTGGCGGCGTCGGTGCGGGCGGGCGCGGAGGCGGACGCTGCCGGCATCGTCGGCGGCCTGGTCCTCGAGTCCGCGCCCGGCCTCTACCGGAACATCCCGGTGTTCGACTTCAAGAGCCTCTACCCGAGCATCATCCGGACGTTCAACATCGACCCGCTGACCTATGTCCCGCCGGACACGGCGAGCATGCTGCCCGCCGGCGCCCTCATCCGGACGCCCGGGGGCACCGCCTTCCGGCGCGACGAGCCCGGCATCCTGCCGGAGCTGGTCGCGCGCCTGGCCGAGGAGCGCGCGCGGGCCCGGCGCGCCGGCGACCCGGTCGGCGCCCAGGCGACGAAGATCCTCATGAACTCGCTCTTCGGCGTCCTCGGCTCGTCGGCCTCGCGGCTCTTTTCGCCGGCGGTGGCCAACGCCATCACCACCGCCGGCCAGCACGTGATCCGCCTCGCCGTCGCGGCGGTCGAGCGGCGCGGCCACCGCGTGATCTACGGTGACACCGACTCGCTCTTCGTCGACCTCGGCGAGCCGGACAGGGCCCGCGCCGAGGCGCGCGGTGGGGAGTTGCGCGAGGCGATCAGCCGGGACGTGGCGGAGGCCCTAACGCGCGAGTTCGGCTGCCGGAGCCATCTGGAGCTCGAGTTCGAGAAGGTCTACGCGCGTTTCTTCATGCCCGAGGTGCGCAGCGGGGAGTCCGGGAGCAAGAAGCGCTACGCGGGCCTCGTCGGCGACGAGCTGGAGCTGGTCGGCCTGGAGGCGGTGCGGCGCGACTGGAGCGGCGTGGCGCGCCGCTTCCAGCGGGAGCTCCTCGCCCGCGTCTTCCGCGACCGGCCCGTCGCCGAGTTCGTCCGGGCCTTCGTCGGCGACCTCCGCGCCGGGCGCTACGACGACGAGCTGGTCTACCGGAAGGCGATCCGGAAGCCGCTGGCCGCCTATACCAAGACCACGCCGCCGCACGTCAAGGCGGCGCGCAAGCAGGTCGGGGCGCCGAGCCGCATCGTCGCCTATCTCATGACGCAGGCCGGGCCCGAGCCGGCGGGCGAGACCACCGCCCCGCCCGACTACGAGCACTACGTGACCCAGCAGCTCCGGCCGATCGCGGACGCGGTGCTGCGCTTTTTGGGCGAGCCGGACTTCGACACCCTCATCGGCGCCCGCCGCCAGCTCTCCCTCTTCGAGCTTTCGTAGTCCCCCCGGGCACGGTTCGGCTTA
>CAZDYT010000938.1:0-1814 GCA_964509395.1 uncultured bacterium | reverse complement strand
GGGGCGCGGTACCAAATGGGGGGGTCCGAGCCGGCCCGAGGTTTCTGGAAAGACCGCGCCCTGGGGCTATGCTAGGATTGCGCTCACGAGGGGAGGCCACCATGCCACAGTACGTCATCGAGCGTGAAATACCGGGAGCGGGCCAGTTGACTGAGGCCCAGATCCGCGAGATGGCCCTCAAGTCCATCGAGGTCCTCGACGGCTTGGGCCCACAGATCCAGTGGCTCCACAGCTACGTCACGGACGACAAAGTTTACTGCGTGTATCTGGCTCCCGATGAAGAGACCGTCCGGGAGCATGCCAGGCGGGGCGGCTTTCCGGCCAATCGCGTGTCCGCCGTCCGCCGCCTGATCGATCAGGTCAACTATCACGGGTAAGCGGATTCTCGGACATCTTCCAGAACCCGTTGCATGACCTTGTGGGAGCCGGCTTCAGCCGGCTCAAAATCCGCCTGAAGGCGGATCCCACGCCAGGTTATGGAACCAGCTTTAGTCGACCCCTTTGCTCAGCGCATAGTCGATGGCGTCTTCGATAGTCATCCTGCGCCCTTCCTGCTCGGTCGTCGAGGCCGCGGGGCCGAGCGCCTGACGCGCCGGTTCAAGATCGCGAGCCAACTTCGCAGCCTCCAAATGTAGGGGCGGGTCTCGGAGCGCAAGATGAATGGCGTCGGCCGCACCAGCCAGCGTCAGCGCACGCGTCGCCTGGCCGCGTCGGGCAGCCGAGCGTGCGGCCGCACTCAGTGCCCAGGCCACCAAAAGATCGTCCCCGATCTCCCGCGCGACGCCGAGCGCTTGAGCAAACCGCTGGTGGGTTGCGTCATGCTCGCCTTGTTCGGCGAACAGGTCCCCAAGGTCGACAAGCGTCCTGGCAAAGGCCCGTCGATCGCCCAGATCTTCGAACACCGCGAGCGCGCGCTCGTGCAGACGGCCAGCGCCGAGAAAATCGCTTCGAATTCTGGCCACGTCCCCCAGATGACTGAGACACATGGCGATAGCAGACCGATCGTGCAGCCCTTCCGCGCTAACAAGCGCCCGGTCGAACAAGACGTGGGCAGCCCCCGGATCCTCCTCGTACTTGAGAACGTGCTGTCCCAGGTTGATCAGCGCTCGCATGACGGCCTGCTCGTCGCCGGTCTCTTGCACGAGGTCGAGGCATTCCTCGAAGAGTTTCCGGGCATGTCCAACCTCCCCGATCTGACGGACCGCGTACGCCAACGCGTTCAACGTGGCGACGATACTGCCGGTATCGCCCAGGCTGCGGCTTATGGCCAGGCTCTCGTCCCACAGCGCTCGTGCTTTGGGAAAATCTCGCTGATGGCCCGCGAAATTTCCTGCTAGGTTCAGGGCACGCATGCGCGTCTTTGGCGATGCGTGACCGGCCAGTCGAAGCAACGCGCTTAGCCGCTCTCGCCCCTCGGTCCGACCGCGCGAGATCCAGAACCTCTGCAGCGCCGTACCGAGCCGCAGGCCCCACTCGAGCTCTCGTTCGGTGGCCGTCCACTCCAGAGCCGCACGGAAGTTGTCCAGCTCCAGCTCGCAGCGGGCGAGCCAGCGATGCAGATCTTGCGGCTCGAGCTCGCCTGCTCCCTCCTCAGCCAGCACCAGACAGAAGGCGGCGTGGGCACGGCGGGTCAGGGCCGAGTCCGTGCTGGCCGCCAGTCGCTCGAGTCCGTACTCGCGCACAATCTCGAGCATCGCAAACCGCGGTTCTTGGTCCGGCTGCTGCACCTGTTGAACGAGGCTCTGGTCCACGAGCGACTGCATCGCATCCAGGATGTCGACGTTCAAATCCTCCTGTGCGAGACAGACCGCTTC
>CAZDYT010000937.1:0-1814 GCA_964509395.1 uncultured bacterium | reverse complement strand
ACCCCCCGGGGCCACTCCGCCCGCGCCGGCGGCTCCCCGCCCGGCGCCGGCCCCGGCGTCGACACCGCCAGCCACGGCCACGCCCGCGCCGGCGCCCCCTCGCCCCACGCCCGCGCAGCCGCCGGTGCCCAGCGGTGCGGCACTCCAGATCACGATCTCCTTGCCCCCCGACCGGGTGGATCAGCAGACCACGGCGCTGGCGGGCGTGGTCTCCGGAGGCGTCGGGGTGAGCTGGGTGGTCGTCGCCCTCAACGGCGAGGAGGTCTCGCGCCTGGGCGGGCCGACGCCCCTGCGGGCCCTGGCGGTGAACGTGTCCCTCAAGCTCCGCGAGGGCAAGAACACGCTCGTCATCACCGCCGGCGGCGCAGACGGGTCAACGCGTCAGGACGTCCGCACGATCACGTACGAGCCGCCGAGCGTGGCGGCGACCGTGCCGGCGCCGGCGCCTCCGGCCCCGCTGATTGCGCCGGACCGCTGGGCCGTGGTCATCGGCGTTGGCCAGTACGAGAACGCGGACATCCCCCGGCTGCGCTACGCGGTGCCGGACGCCGAGGCGATCTACCAGACGCTGATCGGCCCCGCCGGCTTCAAGAAGGAGCACGTCCTCCTCCTGACGGACCGGACGGAGCGGAAGCCGACCATCCGGAACCTCCGGTGGGCGCTCGGGACCTTCCTCGCGCGGTCGGCGAAGAAGGACGACCTCGTCCTCATCTTCTTCGCCGGCCACGGGGCGCCGGAGGCCGACCCGCGGGGGATCGAGCGCGACGGGCTGGCGAAGTACCTCGTTCCGGTCGATGCCGACCCGGACGACCTCTACTCCACCGCGCTGCCCATGGACGAGATCCAGACGATCTTCGGCCGGATCGAAGCCGATCGCGTGGTTGCGTTCCTCGACACCTGCTACAGCGGGGCGGCCGGCGGCCGCACCTTCACCTCGAAGAAGACCCGGGCCAGCCGCGTCGACGACCTCTTCCTCGAGCGGCTCACGCGCTCCAAGGGGCGCGCCATCATCACCGCCTCCCGGCCCGCGGAGGTGTCGATCGAGCTCCCCGAGCTGGGCCACGGGATCTTCACCTACTACCTGGTGCGCGGTCTCCAGGGGGCCGCCGACCTCGACCGCGACGGCATCGTCTCGCTGCAGGAGCTCTACGACTACGTCGAGCGGCAGGTCACCCAGAAGTCCCGCGCCGTCGGCGGCAACCAGCACCCGTTGATGAAGGGCGAGCTGGAGGGCGTCCTGCCCCTGGTCAAGGTCGGCGGGCGGTGAGGCTCGGGATGGCGCGCCCCCAGCCGCTCAACCCGCCGGGGGCGCGACCATGGCTTCGCGGGTTCAAATGTCGTAGCGATGTCGCTTGACCGCCTCCTCGTTCCACGCGAGGCCGTTGCCCGGCCGGTTGGGAACGATCAGGTGGCCGTCCTTGAGCTCGAACGGCTCCGCGACGATGCGGTCGGCCCAGTTCTGCCATTCCAGCCAATGAGCCGTCTCGGTGACGCGCATGAGGTGGGCCGCCGTCTCCGGGTAGAGGTGGGTGGACATCGGGATCCCCGCACTCCCGGCGATCGCCGCCGCCCGCAGCCACCCGGTCACTCCCCCGATGCGCATGAGATCCGGCATCACGAGATCGCCGGCCCCGGCCTGGAGCGCTTGGTAGAGCGCGCGGGGCCCGTAGAAGTTCTCCCCGAGCTGCACCGGGGTCTTCAGTTCTCGGGTCAAGCGGGCGTAGCCCTCGAGGTTGTCGTAGACGATCGGCTCCCCGAACCAGTAGAGGCCCTGGTCGTCGAGCCGGTGGCAGCGGTGGCGGGCTTCGCCGAAC
>CAZDYT010000936.1:0-1815 GCA_964509395.1 uncultured bacterium | reverse complement strand
GCCGGCGCCCCGCCCACCGGATCCGGCCCGGCGTCCCCAGCATCCGGAAGAGGACGTTCTGCATCTTCACCTCTCCCAGCTCGTCGTCGGGCACGCTGACGATGCTCCCGAGCGCCTGGTACTGGGGGTCTTTCATGACGTCCGAGACGTCGTAGATGGGCGCCACCGCCGCCTCGGCCGCCTCGAACGCGCGGACGACCGCGTCCAGGTCGCGCTCGGCGATCCACGCGCCGACCGCCGCGTCCAGCGCGTCGGCATGCCGCGCCCGCTCCGCCCCGCTCCGGAACCACAGCTCGTCGATGACCTCCGGGTGCCCCACGAGCCGCATCACGCGCTCGGCGACGGACTGAGCGCTCGTGGAGATCGCCACCCACTTGCCGTCCCGCGTCCGGTAGGTGTTGCGCGGGGCGGTGTTGGGGGTGCGGTTGCCCGTGCGCCTGGGAATGAGACCGAGCTGGTCGTAGACCGTCGGCTGGGCGCCCAGGATCGTGAGGATCGGCTCGATGATCGCCAGGTCGATCACCTGCCCGCGGCCCCCGCGGGCGTCCCGGTGGTAGAGCGCGAACATCACCGCGATGGTGCCGGCGAGGGCGGCGATCCCGTCCGCGAGCGCGAAGGGCGGCAGCGTCGGCGGCCCGTCCGGCTGCCCGGTCAGGTGGGCGAAGCCGCTCAGGCTCTCGGCCAGCGTGCCGAAGCCCGGGCGCCGGGCATAGGGGCCAAACTGGCCGAACCCGGTCGTGCGGACGACGACGAGGCCGGGGCGCTCGGCGAGGAGGCGGTCGGGCGCCAGGTTCCAGCGCTCGAGCGTCCCCGGCCGGAAGTTCTCGATGAGCACATCCGCCGTCCGCGCGAGCTCGAGGAGGAGCGCCTGGCCCGCGGGCTTCGAGAGGTCGAGCGTGACGGCGCGCTTGTTGCGCCCGATCACCTTCCACCAGAGCGGAACGCCGTCCTTCGTCGGGCCGTGGAGCCGCACCGGGTCCCCGCTCGGGTGCTCGATCTTGACGACGTCCGCACCGAAGTCGCCGAGGAACGTGGCGATCAGCGGACCGGCGAAGAGCGTCGCGACGTCGAGGACGCGGAGGCTCGCGAGGGGCGGCGTCCCCGCGCGGCGGGAGTCATCCGGATGGACCATGCTCGAAGCAGTGTACACTCGAACGCATGGGTCCGGAACACCGCCGCCGAGCTCGGTCGAGTGGCCCCGTACCGCCTGAACCCAAACTGACGTTCCGTCCGCTGACGCCCGATCGGTGGGACGACCTCGTCGCGCTGTTCGGGTCGCGCGGCGCGTGCGCCGGCTGCTGGTGCATGTGGTGGCGGCTCCTGCACGCCGCGTGGCAGCGACAGAAGGGCGCCGGGAACAAGCGCGCGTTCCGGAAGGTGGTCACCGCGGGGCCGCCGCCCGGGGTCCTGGCGTATGCGGGCGATCGGCCGGTCGGCTGGTGCGCGGTCGCGCCGCGCACCGACTACCCGCGCTTCGGCCGATCGCGGGTGCTCGCGCCAGTGGACGACGAGCCCGTGTGGTCGGTCACCTGCTTCTTCGTGGCGCGGCCCTGGCGCGGGCGCGGGGTGAGCCGGGCGCTGCTCGAGGCGGCCACCCGGTACGCCCGCGCACGCGGGGGGCGCATCGTGGAGGGGTATCCGATCGACGCGAAGGGCAAGGCGCCCGACGTCTTCGTCTACACGGGGCTCGCGTCGGCCTTCGAGCAGGCGGGGTTCCGAGAGGTCGCGCGCCGCTCCCCTACCCGCCCCATCATGCGCCGCGCGCTGCCCTAGGTCACCCGGAGGGGGGCTCCGCCCCCCTTCCGGACCTCCCCC
>CAZDYT010000935.1:0-1816 GCA_964509395.1 uncultured bacterium | reverse complement strand
GTGACCGTCACCGGCCGTCCGGCTAAGGTGGGGATGGACCCCATAGAGGATGCGTGTTCTCTCGATGGCCGCATCGGGGGAGGGTCGCGCGCCGGGCGGGCGGACCGCCCTTACGGCGCGCTTGGCAGTCCCGCGCCCGGCGAACCCGACGACGGCGGAGACGTTCAGGGAGCGCATCGGGCCGCCGCCGGGGCCGGTGGCGCGGACGAGATCGCCGCGCTCTCCCCGGAGCGCGGTCGGGGAATTCCGCCCGGGTACGACGCCCACGTCCACGCTCTGCGTCGCCGGATCCAGGAGCGGCTGGTCTATCCGTGGCTCGCCGTCCGGCGGGGCGTTCAGGGGAGCGTCGAGTTGGAGGTCCAGCTGGACGCCGGCGGGCGGCTCGCGCGGGTCACGGTGGTAGGACGAGAGCCGGCAAGTCTCCTCCGCGACGCGGCGATCCAGGCGGTGCGGGATGCCACGCCGTTTCCGCTGCCGCCCGGGCTGGTGGCGCGCGCGCTCACGATCCGGCTGCCCGTCGTCTTCGAGCTGCGCTGACGCGTTTTTCCTTGGCCGTCGTCGCTTCCGCTGGGCTATAGTGAGTGGAAATTGCGAGCTGCGGTGCCGGTCGGCTCTGACAACATGGTGGATGACGTGACGCTGGTGCTCTCGGACGCGGTCCGAGAGGCGTTGGCGCGCGCCGGTCTGCCCTCCCTCCCCTCCGGGGAGATCGTGTGGGATGTCCCGCGGGAAGCCGCGCACGGCGACTATGCGACGAACGTCGCCATGCTCGTCGCCAGATCGCAGCACCGCTCTCCGCGCGAGGTCGCGGAGGCCATCCACGCGCACCTGCCGCCGGTCGACGCCGTCGAGCGGGCCGAGGTAGCGGGTCCCGGCTTTCTCAACGTCTTCCTCTCGCCGGCGTTCTGCCAGAGCGCGCTCGCCCGGATTCTCGCCGCGGGCTCACGGTACGGGCGGGGGAGCGACGGGGTGGGGCGGCGCGCTCAGGTCGAGTTCGTCAGCGCGAACCCCACCGGGCCGCTGACCCTCGGGCACGGGCGTCAGGCCGTCCTCGGGGACTGCGTGGCCCGGCTCTTCGAGGCCATGGGCTACGAGACGGTCCGGGAATACTACTTCAACAACGCGGGCCGGCAGATGCGCGTCCTCGGCGAGTCCGTGCGGGCGCGGTACCTGGAGCTCTGCGGGCTGCCCGCGACGTTTCCTGAAGACGGCTACCGGGGGGATTACATCCGAGAGATCGCGCAGGCGCTTCGGGAGAAGCACGGCGATTCGCTGGGCGGGGAAGGGCGCGAGGCGGTGTTCCGCCAGACGGCCGAGGAGGCGATTTTCGCGGACATCCGGCGGACGCTGGACCGGCTGGGGATTCACTTCGACGTTTACTCCAACGAGGCGTCGCTCTACACCGATGGCAAGGTCGAGGAGACCCTGGCGGCGCTCCGGGGGCGGGGCCTCGTCTACGAGAAGGACGGGGCCATCTGGCTGCGCCTCTCCGTCATCGGGCGGCCGCAGGACCGGGTACTCGTGAAGTCGAGCGCGGAGCCCACGTACCGGCTGCCAGACGTCGCCTACCACCGCGAGAAGCTCCGGCGCGGCTTCGACCGGATTCTGAACGTCCAAGGAGCGGACCACATCGAGGAAGCGAAGGATGTCCTCGCCGCGATCGCCGCCATCGGCTTGCCGGCCGAGCGCATCCGCTACCTGATCCACCAGTTCGTCACGATCACGCGGGGAGGCGTCGAGGTGAAGATGTCCACGCGCCGTGCGACGTACGTGACCGTGGACGACCTTCTCGACCAGGTCGGGAGCGCGGACGTCT
>CAZDYT010000934.1:0-1824 GCA_964509395.1 uncultured bacterium | reverse complement strand
CGGCGGAGACGTAGCACATCGGGTCGCCGGTGACCGAGGCGACGACGGCGTTGACGGCGCCACGGATGTGACGCGTGTACCCGACGTCCGAGTCCTCGAACATGACGTGGCGGCGGCCCCGCGTCGCGCCCGAGGAATCGGGCTCGCACTTCACGAAGACGTTGATCAGGCGCGCCCGGTCGCGCTCGTCCAGCTCGCACTCCACCCGGAGCCCGGCCCGGCGGAGCGCGTCCCGGATCGCGCGGGCGTCCAGCGCGTCGCGCATGACGGCGTGGGTCATCACGAGGTCGCTGGTCGATCGCGGGGAATTCCCCATGACGATGATCTCGCAGTTCATCAGCTCCACCCCGGACGACGTCGAGGCGACGTCCGAGGCCAGGCCGAAGTCCGTGAGGATCGCGTCCGCGCTCAGCCGGCTCGCCGGGATCTCGCCGGTGGCGAGCCCGATCCCCAGCGCGGCGGCAGCGCGGCCGTAGGCCATGGACTTGCCGGTGTCGTGAGTGACCGCGTCCCGCCCGCGCGCGCGGGCCGCGGCGATCCGCTCGGTCGTCAGCGCCCCGGTCTTGATCTGGACGAAGTGGATGTCCGCGGCCGCCTCGATGCCGGCGTCCCGGATCGCCGCCCGCACGCCCTCGGCCGCCACCTCGGCGTGCACGAGCGTCCCGAATTCTTCGGGGGGGAGGTCGCGCGTGTACGCGGTGCCCGCGGTGAAGCGCTTGTCGCCCGACGGCGTCCCGCGGTCCGGCTCGCGGACGAAGATGGTGGCGTGCGGGCTCATGAGGCCCTCGGTGCCCCCCGACCAGATGATCGGCACCCGCTTGGCGATCTTTTCGACGGGCACGCCCGACCGCTGCGAGAGCAGGAGCTGAAAGCACAGCGTCGCCAGCCCCCGCGTGTAGTCGTTGACCCCGCCGTTTCCCTCGGTCTTCCCGAGAATGGCGGCGACGTCCTCGGCGCGGAAGGCCTTCTGGTCCAGGAGGCGCGCGGCTTCCGTGACGTCCTCCGGGCTCCGCATCCCCACTTTGAACGCGCTGGTCTTCATGCCGCTCCTCCTCGGCGGAGTCGCTGCCGGCTGATCGGTTCGGCAGGATCAGGGAGGCCGATCTCGCGATGCCGATCATAGTCCGTCGGTCAGGGGATGGCAAGGCAGACGCTTCGCAGCTACGCGGTGGCGGCGTCGCGGCTCCCTGAGCGACCCGGTTGCCCCGGCGCGGGTGTGGCCGCTGGCGCGGAGAGGCATGACGGACGCTACGGGTGGAAGGCCGGGCCTCCTGGCTCGCGCGGCGCGTGACTGGACCGACACGCTGGGCGCGCGGGGGATCCCGGACACCGGCGCGTCGCGGAGGTCTCTATGAGGTGTTCCAACAGGTGCCGGCGGGCCCGCTCGGCGTTGGCCGGGTCCAGCCAGTTCACCTGGTGGAGACGGCTCAGGGCACTCCGCAGGTGCGGGAGATCGAGCCGGCCCTCGGCGTCATGGTGGGGGAGCCGGCGGAGTCGTGCGCCGTCCGGTTGCACCTCCACGACGGCAAAGGCCTCATCCGGAAGGGCGCTGGCGTGCGCCCGGCTCCACTCGGCCCCCTCGGCCGGCGGCGCGGCGATCCCGAGGAGACCGACCACCGCCGTCGCCAGGAGGACCCGTGCCGTTCGTCGCCACGCTCTCATCATCAAGGCTCCTGTCTTCTGCCGGACCCGGCGATCCGGCGTCGGGCAGCTGCAAGAACGAGTCCAGCCAGCAGCGGATCGGATTCCACAGGAACCCTCCGGAAGTCGCGGAGCGGGCAGGAGCGACCGGGCGGACAGCCCGCCTCGCGCGTGCCCCGATGG
>CAZDYT010000933.1:0-1828 GCA_964509395.1 uncultured bacterium | reverse complement strand
CGGGATGCCGCGGGGCGAGTGCAGTACCACTACGTGCCGCTCGGCTTCCTGGCGACCCCGGCAGACGGCGAGGCCGGGACGGCCTGCGCCGGGTCGGACGCCGACGCCGTCCGCTGGTGCACGCTCCCGGAGCTGGTGACCCTCGACGTGACCGAGGGAGTGGAGGCGATGATTCGCCGGGCGTTCGAGATGGACGCCGCGCGCGCCCGGCAGCCGTAGGGCGGGACGGCCGCGGCGCGTGGCGGTGCGCGGTCCGGCCGAGATGGAGGTGGGCGCATGAAGATCGTCGCGAGCGCCGATCCGCTGACCGAGGCGCGGGGTGACGTGCTCGTGGTGGAGCGGTACGCCGGGGAGTCGCGGCTCACGCCCGCGGGGGCGCGGGTGGACCGCGCGCTCGACGGGCTCTTGGCGCGGGCCCTCGGAGAAGAGCGCTTCGAGGGCCGTCTCGGGGAGACGACGTACCTACACGCGGCCGGGCGGCTGGCCGTCAAGCGCGTGCTCGTGGTCGGCATGGGCCCACGGGGCGAGTGCACGGCCGACACGATCCGGCGGGCGGCCTCGGCCGCGCTACGCCGCGCGCGGGACCTCGGGGCCCGGAGCGCCGTCATGAGCCTCGTCGGGGCGCGGCTGCCGGCGCGGGTCCGGGCGCAGGCGCTCGGCGAGGGGGCGCTCCTCGGCCTCTACGCGTTCGACCGCTACAAGACCAAGAAGGGCGAGGACCGCGCCATCGAGACGCTGACGGTGGTGGCGCCCGAGGCGCGGGAGCAGGCCGCCGTCCGCGAGGGCCTCCGCGTCGCGGAGCTCTGGGGGGAGGCCACGAACTTCGCGCGCGATCTGATCAACGAGCCGGCGAACAGCGTGACCGCCTCCGTTCTCGCGCAGCACGCGGAGGCAATCGCCAAGGCGGGCGGCCTCCGAATCCGGGTCTACGACCGGGCGGCGTGCGCGCGGATGGGCATGGGGGCATTTCTCGGGGTCAACAAGGGGAGCCAGGAGCCTCCGCGCTTCATCCACCTCGCCTACACGCCCAAGCGCCGTGCGGCCCGCCGCATCGTGCTCATCGGGAAGGGCATCACCTTCGACTCCGGGGGTCTCGACCTCAAGCCGCCCGACGCGATGGAGCGAATGAAAGGGGACATGTCCGGCGCCGCCGCGGTCCTCGGGGTCATGAAGGTGCTGCCCCGCCTCGCGCCGCCCGTCGAGGTCCACGGGCTCATCGCGGCCACCGACAACATGCCCTCGGGCTCCGCGACGAAGCCGGGCGACATCCTGCGCGCGATGAACGGCAAGACCATCGAGGTCAACAACACGGACGCCGAGGGACGGCTCACCCTAGCGGACGCCATGGCGTACGCGGTCCAGGAGATCAAGCCGGACGCGATGGTGGACATCGCCACGCTCACCGGAGCGTGCTCGATCGCGTTGGGATCGCTCTGCGCGGGCGTCATGTCGACCAACCCGGGGCTGCAGGCGCGCATCTTGCAGGCCGCCGAGATCGCGGGGGAGCGGATGTGGCCGCTTCCCCTCATCGAGGAGTACAAGGAGGGGCTCAAGAGCGACGTGGCGGACCTGCGGAACACGGGCCCGCGCCCGGGCGGCGCGATCACCGCCGCGCTGTTCCTCAAGGAGTTCGCCGGCGACACGCCCTGGGTGCACCTCGACATCGCGGGGGCCGCGTTCCCCGACAAGGAGCTCCCCTACGCGCCCAAAGGAGGCGTGGGCTTCGGCACCCGGACCCTGCTCGCTTACGTGACCGCGGCGGAGGCGAGGCCAGCCATACGCCGCCGATGAGTCGCGGTCCGATGTGTCCCGCCGCGGCCGAATCCAC
>CAZDYT010000932.1:0-1831 GCA_964509395.1 uncultured bacterium | reverse complement strand
GGGTGGAGCCCGAAGGCGTTCCGGAACCGGAGCGCGCCATGAGCGGACGGGCCCTTGAGGTACCCCTCCCGCTCGAGCCGGGCTCGGTCCACGAACTCGGCATCCCGGTAGCCGAGCACCTCTCGGTAGACCCTGACCCGCTCCTCCACCTCGGCCACCGCCTCGGGCCGACGCGCGACGAGGAGCCAGCCGTCGGGCTGCGCGTCGCACGCGATCTGCTCCTTGGCGACCAGCTCGCGCACCGTCTCGACCGCCTCCACGCCGATCTCGATCGAGCGGCGCGCGGTCTCGAGGCCCCACTTCCGGATGCGCTCCGTGAGCCCGAGCTTCCCGAGCGAGATGCCGACGAACCCCCCGTTCCGGCCGCTCGCGCCCCAGCCGATCCGATGAGCTTCCAGGACGAGGGTATCCAGGCCGTGGGTGCCCGCGAGGCGATAGGCGGCGGCCAGGCCCGTGTAGCCGCCGCCGATCACGGCGACCTCCACGGTCCGGTCGCCGGCGAGCGGCCCCGGGCCCTCCGGCTCCGGCCCGCCGGTGTCGAGCCAGTAGGAGGGGACGTGCGGCTGTGCCGTCATAACCGGTCCCTCCGGCGGACCGGCGTGAGCGCTCCCCTCACGACGACGGTCACGCCGACCAAGCGCGTGGAGGCGGCCGCACGAACCTGATATGGAAGGACCCGCCGTCAACCATCTTCATGGCCCGCGACCTGACCTGCTCGGGTGACGTCCGTGTTTCCTGAGGGCGCCGGCGTGCCCAGACGGATGAGGCTTCTTCGACGACGAATCAGGCTGATATACGCGGGTTACCCCGAAGGGTAGAGCCGCATGACCGTGGTTCGTCGGGAGCTGCCTCCGTCTAGGGCCGCGAGTCGTCCCGGTCCGAGGACCAGGCGTCGCAGAGGTTCGGCGAGGGCTCTCCAATTGTGCCCGCATCCGCGCGCCGCCGACGCCGCTCAGGAAGCTGAATGCTATGCTCGGGCTCGAGTCTCAGGGCCGCAGCGTGGTTACGCGGTCTTCACGCCCTGGGTCATCGCCGCCCAGAGGAACCCGACCAGCTCCCGGGCGACCGCGGCCACCGCCACGGGCGGCCGCTTGTCGTGGCCCACGAGACGACGATAGCGTCGGTGCAAGCGCTGTTGCGCACGCCAGGCGTGCTGGACGATCGCGCGGGGCTGCCCGTCCTGGCGCTGGCGCACGGCCCAGCTCAGCACCGGCCGGTGGCGGTCGTGCCAGGCGGCCTCGATCAGCACCCGCCGGGCGTGCCCGTTGCCGGCCTTGGTCAAGGCGCCCCGCCGCTGGGTCTCGCCCGTCGAGGACTCGCTCGGCACCAGCCCCAGGTAGGCCATCAGCTCGCGTGCCTGGGTGAACCGCTGAACGTCCACCCCCTCAGCCAGGAGGATCATGGCCGACAGGGTGTCGAGGCCCGGAACCACCGCAGCCACCCGACGGGCGTGGCGTACGGGGCCTGCTGGGCGAACGCCGCGATCTCTTTGTCGAGCTCCACCAGGTCGGCCCGCGCGCGCTCGAGGACCGCCAGGATGGTCTCGAACGGCCGCTGGAGCGCCGGCAGCGCGAATTGCTGCCGCCGGATCCAGGTGCAGTGTTGTTGGGTCCAGTTCTTGCCAACCACCCAGAGGTGGCCGTGGCGGTCCAAGAACTTGAGCAGGCGGTGGCGCCAGCGCATCACGTCCCGGCGCACGGCGTCCCGACACCGCAGGAGATCGCGCACGCTCTCCTCGGCTTCGTCGGGGACATGGATGGCCGCGAGCTCGCCGGCGTGGAACAGCCGCACCAGCTTCCGGGCGTCCCGCCGGTTGGTCTTGATCCGCTCC
>CAZDYT010000931.1:0-1832 GCA_964509395.1 uncultured bacterium | reverse complement strand
CGTCGCCCCGATGCAGCGCGACCTCGACCAGTACCTGCGGTTCTACAACTTCGAGCGCTCACATCAGGGCTACCGGCTCAAGGGCCGCACTCCAGCCGAGGTCTTTCATGCGACCGCCTGATTCCATGACACTGTCAACACGCACCCCAATCAGGACAGGCTAGAGGGACAGCGCAGGGGGCCTGGTCTGGGCGAGCGGCAGGAGGACCTCAACCCGAGGGATGATACACTCGAGGCTAACGGGGACCGGTGGGACGCCCTCAGGTGTGGATTGAGGGAGTGACGATGAAAGCCCGGACATTTTGGAAGGTGGTCACTGTGGATCGAGAAGAGTTCCTGGAGCGGTTCCTCGAGGTGCTCCGGGCTGGCGAGATCCGGTATTGTCTGGTCGGCGGCCAGGCGGTCAATGCGTACGCCGAACCGGTCGTGAGCTTGGACCTCGACGTCGTGGTCGCCGCCGATCAGATCGCGGCGCTCGAAGCGGCCCTGGCCCAATGGTTTCGCGTGGAGCGCTTCGAGCACAGCATCAATGTGTCGACGCCGGGGTCTGCCCTTCGTGTGCAGATCCAGAGCGACCCGCGCTATCTCGCTTTCCTCCCGCGAGCGACCTCGCGCGAGGTGCTGGGCCTCACCCTGCCGGTGGCGCGGCTTGAGGACGTGTTGCAGGGCAAGATTTGGGCCGCGCTCGATCCAACCCAGCGCCCGAGCAAGCGCCAAAAAGATCTAGCCGACATCGCCCGCCTGCTCGAGGTGGCGCCCGAACTCCGTGCCCGGGTGCCAGCCGAACTGCTGGCCCGGCTCGTCTGATACAAGAGAAAATCCGTGGGAACCAGCCGGCGCTGCACTGGGTCGACCGCCAGCCCGAGCTGCTCGAGCACGGTCAAGCCAAGCAGCACGGCATCCCCGGGCGCCCCAAAGACGACCCGACAGGGAACCGTCTCCCCGTTCACCCCCACCGCCGCCTCGCCGACGTCCCGATCGGCACGCGTCCCATCGGCCAGGGCGAGCGACACCCGCCGGACGGGCTCGATCCCGAGCGCGTGAAGGATCTCCCCGGGAATCAGTGTGAGCGTGGCCGCCGTCTCTGCCAGGGCCGTGAATTCGTCGGACCGCCCACCCGTTCGCGGATTGACCACCACGATCGCAACGCGGACCTCGCCCATCTAGTCCGGGTCCCTACTCGATCCGGAGCGCACCCCGGACCACCATGACGCCCCGGGGCGCGCAGACCGCCTCGAGCCTCTGAACACGGTCGGCCGGGATCTTCTCCGACGCCACGATGACCTCGGCGACCCGGTCGTCAATCCACGGCCGCAGGCGCTCCAGCCATGAACCACCAGGCTACAGTCCCACTAACGCTGGATCCTCTGGAGAATCAGGGCGTGCAGCAGAGACGCGAAGGTCACGCCGGCGCGGAAGCCGTAGCTCACGAGATCCTGAAGCGCCACGTGCCCTGTAATGCGAGGCATGACCCGGGGGAGCCCCCGCCACTCCGCACGCGTAGCCCGGTACGTGGCAAAGAACTCCCGACTACGGGCCACGGCGGCTCCATCCAGCGGGTGCGCCCCGCCCAAGATGGTCGCGCCGAGGTAGATCTGAGCCAGCCGCTCCACCTGCATGCCCCGTTGGAAGGCTTCGGGCAGGTCTCGGCCGACCGCCACCGCCCCATGGTTTGCACGCAGCACCGCGTTGCTCCCACGGGCCAGCTCTGCGGCGGCAATTTCGGCCAGCTCCTGGCTCGCGGAGGGCGCGTAGGGAGCGGTCGGAATTGGCCCGATGTCCGCAGCCTCGTCAATGAGGACCGGAATGCTTTTCCGGGCCACCGCCACAGC
>CAZDYT010000930.1:0-1833 GCA_964509395.1 uncultured bacterium | reverse complement strand
ACAGCTCGAAGGCGACCGTCTTCGTGCCGTGGAAGAAGGCCGGACTCCAGCAGTGGCTCGCGTAGACCCCCGGCGCCGCCTGCGCGGCCTCTGCCACGTCCTCGCGAGCGCCCGGCACGCGGACCACGGAGGCGCCGTAGGCGGCGATTTGGGCCAGCTTCGCCGCCGAGGCCGCCTGAGGCACGTAGATGGCGGCGCGGAGACCGGCGCGGGCGCTGTAGGCGGCGACCGCCGCGCCGGCGTTTCCGGAGGAGTCCTCGACGACCTCGCGGACGCCGGCCGCGGTCAGGGCCGTCAGCAGAACGGCGGCCCCGCGGTCCTTGAACGACCCCGTGGGGTTCGCCGCCTCTACCTTGAAGAGTAGCCGCCCGTCCCGGGCAGGGACGAGCGGCGTCATCCCCTCGCCCAGGGTGACGGGGGGATCGCCGACGGGCAAAGACTCGCGGTACCGCCAGAGCGAACGTGGCCGCTGCGGGAGCTGATCGCGGGGCAGGACGGCGTCCACGGGCTCGAGCGCCCACGGGCCTCCGCAGGGACACCGCCAGACGGCGGGATCGCTCGGCCCGCCCTGGCCACAGGCCGCGCAGCAGCGGCGCGTCATCACGGGGGCGCGCCCGGCGGGAGCCCGGCCTGAAAGCAGCACCGCCCCTCCCTGAGGGGCCGGAAGGGGCGGATGCCGGGAGCGGGTCCGGCTACGACGTCTTGCCGAGGGTCTTGATGTAGTTCACCAAATCCCACCGATCCTTGTCGGGCAGGCTCGCCCAGGGGGGCATCGGCGGGTTCCCGTCGGTGACCCGCACGAACAGCGCGGTGTCGGGCTCGGCCTGCACGGCCTTCGACGTCCAGTCCGCCGGCTTCTTGGGCAGCGCCGCCGCGCCCGGCCCGTCTCCCTTGCCGCCCTCTCCGTGACACGGCGCGCAGTACTGCATGGCGAGCTGCTTGCCCCGTTCCGCCGACGCCGCCCGCTGGGCGGCCGGCACAGGATTCTTGGCCTTTGCGGCCCGCGCCTTCTGCTCCTTCGTCAGCTCCCACTTCGAGGCGGCCTGGCCCCACACGGGGCTGACCACCGCGGGTGCCGCCAACAGCAGTCCCACGGTGGCGAGGCTGGCCAGCGTGGTGAATCGCGTCATCGCGACCTCCTCTTTCTCGGCGCGTACGTGCGTCCGCAACGTGACCGAATTCACAAGGTCCAAGGCGAGTATCTCCCAGAGGTCCCAGGCGGTCAAGCGAGGACCCGGCCCTCATGCCGCCTCACCGCCTCGCGCCACCCGCGCCGAGGGCGCCAGCGCGAGCAGCAGCGCCGCCAGGAGTCCGTAGGCCCCCGCCAGGAGGCCGGGCCACCGCGAGTCGATGGTACCGGGCCAGAACAGTCCCCCGGTCTCGAGCGGCGAGTGAATGACGCCGCAGAGGCTCGCCAGGCTCGCGACGGCGAAGACGGACGCCGCTGCGGCGAGCCGGCGGTCCACGATCAGCGCCACGCCGGAGCCGCAGAGGAGCGCCGAGAGGATGAACCCGTTGCCGAGCACGCGGATGGTTTCGAGCGCGCGCGCAGCCTCGCCACGGAGGTCTTGCGGCGTCCGGCCGAGGTTCCTCAGGAGCCCGTCCATCTCGATGAGCAGGAGGCCCGCGATCACGGGCACGAAGGCGAGGGCCACGGCGGGCGCGTGCCGGGCCGGCGTCGCCAGGAACGCCTGCGCCGTAATCTCCAGCCCGATGAAGATCAGGATGGGCGCCACCGCCGCCTCCGGGATGATCCCGACCAGGAGCGAGACCACACCCGCCATCGCGCCGAGCCCGATGAGGAGCCCCGTGGCGAGCGTGTAGCCGGCCCGC
>CAZDYT010000929.1:0-1833 GCA_964509395.1 uncultured bacterium | reverse complement strand
GCTTGATCCCGGGCTGGAGCGTCACCTTCACCGCCGCCACGTCGGTCCACACCCCGCCTCGTCGGAGCGCCGCCTCCCAGAACTCCTCGAAGGGGACGCCAGGTGCGGCGCTCTTGGCGATCCCCTGCCAGACCCCCCGCAGGTAGTCGGCAAAGGCCTTGGCCGAGAACGGCCCCTTCTCCGAACCCGGCAGGAGGGCACGGCCCACGTCCAGCAGGACGTCCCCCGTCGCCTTCGTCCGCACCCCGGGGAAGGTCTTCTTCGACCGCGGGAAGACGAGGTCCAGGGCGTCCTCGCGCCGGGGCCCGACGGCCGGCACCGGCCCCATCGCGGGCTGCATGAGGCAAAAGACGCCCTCGCGGGGCGAGTAGTCGCCCCACGACTCGAGCGGCGTGAGATCCGGCAGCAAGAGATGCGCGTGCGCCGAGGTCTCGTCCAGGTGGCTCGAGAAGCTCACGACGAACGGCACCTTCCCGAGCGCCTCGGCGAACCCGCTCTTCCAGGGGAGCGTGAACGCGGGGTTCGCGTCCTTCACGAGGAGAACCGCGATCTCGCCACTCGCCATCGCCCGGGTGAGCGCGGCGAGGTCCGCATAGCGGCTGCCGCGCCCGAGCGCCGAGTTCGGGCCGAACCGCACCGTCTTGCCCACGTTCCCGAGGGCATAGTTCAGGAGGTTCACCGCGACGGCGGCGTCGGTCGCCCCGGGTCCCGTGACGGCGACGCCGCCGCCGACCACCAGGCTCGGCGCCCCCTTGCCCAACGTCTCCGCGACGTGCTTGAGCCGGGCGACCGGCACCCCGCTCTGCTGGGCGGCCGCCTCGACATCCACGGCGCGCGCGAGTCCGAGGAGCGCCTCCGCGTCCTTGGCCGGCAGCGGTGGACCGAGCCGCTCCTCCAGCACAATCCGGAGCAGGGCGAGCGCGATCACGCCCTCGGTCCCCGGGGCATTGGCCACCCACTCGTCGGCGTTCGCCGCGGTCATCGAGTACCGGGGCTCCACGTGGATGACGGTCCCCGCGATCCCCTCGCGGAGCGCGTGCATCCGGTGGAAGCCGGCCGCGTACCCCACGGGCGAGATCCAGGTCTCGAGGTAGTCCGCGCCGAGGGAGAGAACCGCCTTGGCGTCCTCGAAGGCGTGGGACGGAATCGCGTCCAGCCCGAAGGCGATGCGATTGGCCGCGCGGAGCGCCTCGTACGCGAAGGGCTCGAACGCGACCCGGGGTCGCCCTCCGACGGCCTTGAGCCAGTCGTCCATGAAGCGCCCGAGGCTCCCGGTCTCGAGCTGGCTCAGCACGGCGATCCGGCCGCCGCCCGCCCGGCGCGCCGCTCCGAGCTTCTCGATCAGAAGCTTCTCCGCATCCGCCACGGCGATCGGCTGCCAGCCCTGCCCCTCCCGAAGCTGCGGGTTCGCGATCCGGTCCGGGTCGTAGGGCCCGAGGACCGACGCCTGGCCGCGAGCGCAGAGCACCCCGCGGTTCACGGGGTGGTCCGGGTTCCCCTCGAGCTTGACGATGCGGCCGTCGCGGTTCTTCGCGAGGACGCCGCAGCCCGCCGGACACTCCCGGCAGACCGTGGCGAACCAGGTCGGGACGCCCGGAACGATGTGCTGCGGCGGGATGACGTAGGGAAGGATCGCCTCGGTCGTCTTCCCGCAGCCGGCCGCCGCAGCCGCAGCGGCCGAGCTGACACCGACGATCTTGAAGAAGCTCCGGCGGTCGATCCCGTCACTCATCGGCGCGTCCCGTCAGTGGTGACAGACGACGCGGTCGAGGGGAGCCCGCCGTGATGCGCCGCGGCTCCCTGCTGGCCGCGGCGGCCTCAGACGACGGCCCT
>CAZDYT010000928.1:0-1835 GCA_964509395.1 uncultured bacterium | reverse complement strand
GCCCGGCGCTCACAAGGGTGTCTTCAACATCACGGCCCTGGCATCGAGCGAGGAGATCGTGCTCTGTGAAGCCCCGCTGGACGCCCTCACGCTCTGGGCAGCCGGCTACAAGAACGTTACGACCAGCTACGGCGTGAACGGGTTTCAGGACATCCACCGCGAGGCCTTGCGCCGCTACCGGACCCGGCGCGTCCTGATCGCCTACGACAACGACGAGGCCGGCAACGCGGCCGCCGAAGGGCTCGCCGCCGAGCTGATGGCCGCCGGCATCGAGTGCTTCCGCGTGCGCTTGCCCCGCGGCATGGACGTCAACGAGTACGCCTTGAAGGTCACGCCGGCGACCAAGAGCCTCGGCATCGCCCTGCGCCGGGCCGAGTGGCTGGGCAAGGGCACACCTCCCGAGCCAGCCTCCCAGGCCCCGCACGTCTCCTCGGGCGAGCTCCCACCCGCGTCGGCTGCCCCCGCGTCCGGTTCTTCGCCGGCGCCGGAAGCGGGAAATGCTCTTTTCTTCGCCGCCGAAGAGACCCCGACGGCCCCGCGGCCCGAGGAGGTCCCGCCGGCCGCTCCTCTCCCGATCGCACCCGCCGAAGGCGTGCCGCCCGCCGTGCCGCCCGCATCGAAGGACTCAAGCGCCCTTGTGGAGCCTCCGACTCCTTATGTAGAACTGGCCAAGAAGAAGGAACCGATCGCCCCGCCCCCCGAGCCGCCGGAGCCGCGGGCTCCAAATCTGAACCCCGTGAACGCAGGGCCGGGCGCTCCTCCGACTCGCGAGCGCGTCCCGCCGGCCGCTTCCCCGCTTCCGCCGCCTCCCGCGGCCACCCTGGGGGCCCGCGTCGCCGGAGGCGAAGTCGTCATCCCCCGCGGCGATCGGCGCTACCGCGCCCGGGGCCTGGCCAAGAACGCCACGTTCGACGCCCTGCGCGTCAACCTCATGGTCAGCTCCGAGGCGGGCTTTCACGTCGACACGCTCGACCTCCTCGCCGCCCGGCAGCGCGCCGCTTTCGAGAAGGCCGCCTCCGGCGAGCTCGGCACCTCCGAGGAGAGCATCCACCAGGACCTGGGCCAGGTGCTCCGCGAGCTCGAGGCCCTCCAGTACGCAGCCCTCCAGAAAGCCCTCGAGCCCCCGAGCGCGGCCCCTGCGATGAGCGAGGCCGACCGCGAAGAGGCCCTCGCCCTGCTGACCGACCCGCACCTGCTCGATCGCATCGTGGCCGACTTCCAGGCCGCCGGCGTCGTCGGAGAAGAGAACAACACCCTCGTCGGCTACCTCGCCACCGTCAGCCGCAAGTTCAAGAAACCCCTCGCCGTCATCCTGCAGTCCACCTCCTCGGCCGGCAAGTCCACCCTCATGGACGCGATCCTGGACTTCGTGCCCTCCGAAGAGCGCGTCAAGTTCTCCGCCATGACCGGCCAGGCGCTCTTCTACATGGGCCAAACGAACCTCGCCCACAAGGTGCTCGCCGTCGTCGAGGAAGAGGGCGCCGAGCGCGCGAGCTACGCCCTCAAGCTCCTGCAGTCCGAGGGCGAGCTCAGCATCGCTTCCACGGGAAAGGAGCCGGCCACCGGGCTCCTCGTCACGCACGAGTACCGCGTCCAGGGCCCGGTGATGATCCTGCTGACCACGACTGCAGTCGATATCGACGAGGAGCTCCAGAACCGGGCCCTCATCCTCACCGTCAACGAGGACCGGGAACAGACCCGCAAGATCCAGCTCGGACAGCGCTACCGCCGCACCCTCGAGGGGCTCCTGGCCGACAAGACCCGCCAGGCCCTCTGCCGCCTCCACCAGAACGCCCAGCGCCTCCTCAAGTCCCTCCCCGTCGCCCTCAGGAAAG
>CAZDYT010000927.1:0-1837 GCA_964509395.1 uncultured bacterium | reverse complement strand
CTGTCCTCGACGCGGATCTTCACGGGGTTGAGCCCTTCGGGATAGTAGGCGCCGACGGGCGAGAGGATCACGTAGTAGACGTACGACTTCGCCGGCCGGACCCCGAGGAACGGCTCGGTCGCGAGGATCACGGGCCGGACGTAGAGGGCCGTGCCGACGCTCGACGGGACCCAGTCCCGTTCGAGCCCCACCAGGCTCACCACCGACTGCAGGGCAAACTCGGGGTCGAGCGGGGGGATGCACAGCCGGCGCGCCGAGTTGTTCATCCGCTCGATGTGCTTCTGGGGGCGGAAGAGCCGGACCTTGCCGTCCTGGCCCCGGAAGGCCTTGAGGCCCTCGAAGATCGCCTGGGCGTAGTGGAGGACCGCCGTGGCCGGGTCGAAAGAGAGCGGGCCGTAGGGCTCGATCCTGGGGTCGTACCAGCCCTTCTCCTCCTGGAAGTCCGCCAGGAACATGTGGTCGGTGAAGACGGTGCCGAAGCCGAGCTCACTGTCCCTGGGCTTCGGCTTCTTCGTGGCGGCGCGGGTGATCCGGATCGTCTCGTTCATCGTCGTCCTCGCTGGGGTTGCGGGTCCAGGGGCCGGTCGTCCCGTAAGAGTCTAACACAGCCCGCGCGGGTCGGGCCGCCGGGAGTGCCGCGCATTGGCCCTGGCGGACGGCCGCCACTTCCGCTACTCTCGCGGGGCGAACCCTTCCACGCCCGAGAGAGGAGAGGGACGATGGCCGCACCGACGACGGACTCGGCGATGTACCAGACGATGCACCGGCAGCCCGCCGACCTGCGCCGCCTCACCGACACGGGCTGGGACGCCGCGCGGCGGGCGGCGGACCGGCTAGCCTCTGCCGAGCGGATCTTCGTGACCGGGATCGGGACGAGCTACCACGCCGCGCTCGTCGGGGGCTGGCTCCTGCGGGCCGCGGGCGCCGACGCGCGGGCGGTCATGTCGTTCGACCTGGCGCTCTACCCCGAGGCGGCGGCGCTTCGCCGGGAGGACGCCGTCATCGTCATGGCGCATACCGGGGTGAAGCGCTTCTCCGCCGAAGCGATGGCGAAGGCGGCGGCCGCGGGGGCGACCGTCGTCTCGGTGGGCAGCCTGACCGCCGAGCATCCCGGATCGCAGCTCGTGCTGCGGACCGTCGAGCGGGAGAAGTCCGCGGCCTTCACGGCCTCGCACCTCGCGGCGATGACCGTGCTGGCGCAGGTCGCCACGGAGCTCGGGGAGCGCCGGAAGGCGCCGGGCGTGGGCGGGTTCCGGGAGGCGCTCGGCCGGCTCCCGGACCAGGTCGCGGACGCGCTCGCTCGGGAGGGCGAGGTGCTGCCGGTCGCGCGCGAGGCGGTCGGCCGGCGCGTCTACGCGGCCGGCGCGGGGCCGAACGCGGCGACGGCGCTCGAGGCCGTCATCAAGGTGCGGGAGGCCGCGCAGGGGTGGATCGACGCGCTCGCCCTCGAGCAGTTCCTCCACGGGCCGATGGTCACCGTGAACGCGGGCGACCTCGCGGTGCTGGTGAACATCCCCGGTCGCGCGGCGGCGCGCGTGGCCGAGATCGCCGCGGTGCTGGCCGCCATCGGCGCCCGGCTCTGGCTCGTGGGGCAGGGGGTCCCGGCCGCGCCGCAGGCGACCGTCTTCCGTCTGGCGGAGCTGCCGGAGATCGTCTCGCCGCTCCTCGCCGTCGTCCCGATGCAGATCCTGGCCTATCACATGGCGGTCCTCAAAGGGATCCATCCGGACAGATTCCGCCGGGACGACCCGACCTACGCCGCGGCGTTCGGGTTAGTGAAGCTCTAGAGCCGTGGCCGATCCCCGTCGCATCCCGGCGTCCTCGGTCGTCGGCGGGC
>CAZDYT010000926.1:0-1839 GCA_964509395.1 uncultured bacterium | reverse complement strand
CCAGCGCCGGAGGCCCGAAGCCTTCCCAGAGGGAAGGGGACACGAGCGCCGTGGCGCCCTGGTAGAGCACCGGCAAGAGGTCGCCGGGCAGCGGCGCGAGGACGACGACCCGCCGCTCGAGCCCCCGGGCTTCGACCGCGCGCGCGACGGCCGGCTGCGCCGCGGGACCGACGCCTGCGAGGACGAGCCCGCCGACCTCGGCCGGGAGACTCGTGAACGCGTCGAGGAGCCGCGGGACGTTCTTGTGCGGCATCGGATTCCCCACGAAGAGGAAGTAGGGCCGCGCCACGCCGACCTTCGCCAGCCCGGCCTCGATGGCGGTCGGATCCGTCGCCGGCCGGAAGTGCGGAGCGACGCCGTTCGGAATCACCCGGATGCGCTCGGGGCGCGCGCCGAGCCAGTCCTCGAGATCCCGGCGGGTCGACTCCGAAACCGTGATCAGCCGCGCCGCCCGGCGCACCGCGAGATGGAGCATCACGCGCGCGTAGAGCGGCGCGAGCGGCCTCCGGCGATGCTCGGGGAAGCGGAGATGGATCAGGTCGTGGATCGTGACGACGGCCGGGCAGGAGAGCACCGGGGGACAGACGTAGTGAGGCGCATGGAACAGCTCCACGCGATCCCGCCGGACCCGGCGGGCCAGGCGCCACAGCCCGACGACGGAGTAGGGCCCTGTCCCCTCGATCCGCCAGTCGATCCGGCCGCTCCCGTCGAGCCCCGGGCGCTCGCCGCCCGGCGGGCCGTAGACCACCAGCTCCTCTGGCACGCCGAGCCGGGCAAACTCCCCGAGCAGCCCCTGGATGTGGGTCCCGATCCCGAAGTCGTGGAGCTTCCGCGCGTCGAGCGCGACCCGCATCGTCACGCCCCGCCGGCCCTCGCGCCGCGACTCGCGTGCACCGCCTCATAGACGGCGAGGGTCTGGCGCGCGACCGCCTCCCACGTGAACAGCCGAGCCCTGGCGCGGCCTCGCGCGATCAACTCGGCGCGCAGCGCCGCGTCGCCGAGCATGGCCTCGACCGCCTCGGCGATCTCCGCGGGCCGGGACGCGTCGACCAGCAGCGCGGCATCGCCAGCCACCTCCGGGATCGCGCCCACGCGGGACGCGACGACCGGCGTCCCCACCGCCATCGCCTCGAGCACGGGCAGCCCGAAACCCTCGTAGAGGGAAGGAAAGACGAAACATGCCGCGCCCGCGTAGAGCGCCGGCAGATCGGCCGGCGGCACGTAGCCCGTGAACACGATGTCCGCGGCCATGCGGTGCGCCTCCACCGCCCGGAAGACGTCGCCGTAGAGCCACCCGCGCGTCCCCGCGAGCACGAGCTGGGGTCGCGGGGCGTGCGCGGCCGCCAGCCCCCGCGCCCGTACGCGGGCGAACGCCTCGATGAGCCGCACGAGATTCTTGCGCGGCTCGAGGTTCCCGACAAACAGGCAGTAGGGGGACCGGATCCCGTAGCGGCGCGCCAGGGCGGCCACCGCGGCCGGATCCGGCGACGCGGCGAATTCGGGCGCGACCGCCTCGTGAATGACGACGACCCGCTCGTCCGGCACCCGCAAGACCCGCGTGAGGTCGTCCTTCGTCGCCCCCGAGACCGCAATGACGCGATCGGCCGAGCGCACCGCGAGACGGGTCATCAGCCGCATGTAGACGCTGTACTTGCGGGGCACGGTGGTCGGAAAGAGGAACGAGACGAGGTCGTGGATCGTCACGACCGTGCGATAGCCGAGCTTGACCAGCGGGAGGAAGACGGCGGGGCCGTGATAGACGTCCGTGCGCAGCCGGTAGAGCCGTACGGGGAGGTAACCCAGGAGCCAGAGATCACCAGCCACGTGGTCCTCGAAGGA
>CAZDYT010000925.1:0-1840 GCA_964509395.1 uncultured bacterium | reverse complement strand
GAGCCGCTCGTCCACGCCGTAGCGCCTGGCCGTCGTCTCGATCTCGCGTGCCGGGCCGGGTGTCGGCTCGCTCGCCGTGACCGGGGGGCCGACGTCGGGGGCCGACGTCGGACAGGCATTCGGCGCCAGCCGCATGTACCGGGGGGCGCACGGCTGGTTGGTGTAGTGGATCACACCGGCCTCGTCCTCGATGCGGAAGACCTGGGCGGAGGCCGGGCCCGCGGCGAGCAGGGTGCCGGCGGCGCCCGCGACCCACACGAGCCCGCGCCGTCGCGGCTGAAACACCCGCACGATCCCTCCCTCAAGCAAACCGGCTGCCCTTCCCAACGGCGTCCTCATCGGCCCAGCGCCACCCCGTTCTTGCGCGCCGTCATTTTAGCCGGATCACTGAGCAGCTAGCGCCGCAATGCGCGGCAGGATCTCGGTTTCCGCCGCGTGCAGGTCTTGTGGAAAGTCGATCTCGATCCAGGGGAGCCCCTCGGTCGAGCACGCGACGAAGCGATGGCGGGGCAGGAGGGCGTCCAGCGCCGCCTCGTAGTCGCCTTCGGTCCGGCCCTGGCCCACGAAGGCCTCGAGGGTCGCCGCAAGGTCGGCCCCGGCGGTCCGCCCGACCTTGACGAAGCCGACCCACTCCGCCCGTGCATCGTACGCGGCGCTGGGTGGGCCCGTCACTCCACGCCGGAGGGCCACCACGCGGTCCGCCCTCGAGTAGGCGATGATCTCCTCGCCCGTGTCCGTAAACGCGGGCTCGGTCAGGAAGGCGTTCGCCGTCGGCGCCCGAACCAGCCGCGTCAGGAGCGGCGGAGCGAAGAGTACGTCGCCGTCGGCCAGGATCACGTCGTCCCGCCCGAACTCCGCGCGGCCCGTCCAGAGCGAGAGCCGCGGCCCCTTGGTATAGGCGGGGTTCGGAAGGTATCGGAGCGGCATCCCCCGGTGTGACGTTCCGAGATGCGCCCGGATCATCTCCTGTCGGTAACCGACTACGAGGGCGGTCTCGCGCACGCCGCTCGCCTGGAGCGCGTCGAGGAGGCGCGCGAGGAGGCTTCGCCCGCCGAAGTTGATGAGGCCCTTGGGGCGCTCGTCGGTCAGGGGGGCGAGCCGCTTGCCGATGCCGGCGGCCAGGATGAGGCCGGTCATGGCTTTTTCTTGGCTCGCTCGGCCTCCTCGAAGACAAGCTCCTCCTGCTTGGTCTTGAGCCTCTTCAGCAGATCCTCGAAACCGGACTGGGTGATGATCCGATTGAACTGTGAGCGGTAGTTCGCGACGAGGCTCACGCCCTCGATCACGACATCGTACGCGCGCCAGCGGTCGCCGGCTCTCAGCATCCGGTAGTCGATCGGGATTTCCGTGTCCGATTTGGTGATGAGCTTGGTTCGGACCGTGGCCAGATCGCCCTCGATCGCCTCGCCGGCATAGATGATCCGCTCGCTCGTGTACGCCTCGATCTTGCCGATGTAGGAACGCTCGAGGAGGTCGGCGAAGAGCTGCGAGAACTCCTCCCGCGCCTGGGGGGTACGCGGCAGCCAATGCCGCCCGAGCGCCCGCTTGGCGGTCTCCTGCCAATCGAAGACCTCGTTCGCGATGGCACGGATCTGCCCGCGGCGCTCCCGCAGCTTCTCGGGCTTCTTCAGCTCGGGGTCTTGCAAGAGCTTGAGGACCCGATCCGTCGTGCTCTTGAGCTGATCCGTGGGCGCGCCCGCCCGGGCCGATGCGGCCAGGGCCACGAGGACGCACGTCGCGACGACGGCCAGCACCCCCCGCATCACCTTCCTCCACGAGGCTGGCTCGCGGCGGCCCGGGCCCCCGGGGGCACCAGCCGGCGGACCTCCTCGACGTCCAG
>CAZDYT010000924.1:1056-1843 GCA_964509395.1 uncultured bacterium | reverse complement strand
CGATTGGCGTAGTGAGCAGAAGGAGCCGCTGATGCGGCTGGAGCGCACCGTGGTCGAAGTGCGCCCCGGGGTGGACGTCTCCCCGGGCGCTCTCGAAGGGAACCACACCCATAGGAGTGGCCTCTTCGAGAGCCCTCTCCACCTTCCGAGTCGACCGAACTCGGCGGGGCGACCGCGGCCGACGGGCAAATTGGCTTCGGCCTGGACTCGCGGGCGCCAGCTTCCGAGCCCTCTGGAGTGGCCATGTCCGACCCCGGCACGGCCCAGGGAATAACCCCTCGGCGGACTCGTGGCCTGGCGCATGGAACGCGTGCAGCGGCACCTACGACAGCAGAGCAAGCCGGCGGAGGTAGTCGTGGCCCGTCGGTCCGCGATCTACTCGACAAGCGGTGCGAGGCGAGTTTCGCCCTGCTGTTCCCAAGGAGGAGGCGACGTGACACCGGCAGGAGCCTGCGTGGAGGCTGAAAACGGCCTTGGGATACCGTGGCAGACCGGTCCCGTGGGCAAGGCGTCCGGGCCGAGTCCGCCGCGGGACCTACCACTTGCCGCAGCCTCTCGCCGGCTCCGTGGGCGTCCAGGACGGCCGCGGAAGCCATCGTGCGGTACGGCGGTGATACCGCCTGCAGAATCCCGCGTCAGCAGCGGGGATAACGGGAGCGCGCGGACAAGGGCGAGGCCATGGCAGGGCCGGAGCTGACGTCCTCGAGACGAGACGTCGTAGCCCCCGGGAGCGCGGACAGTAGAAGTCACAGTCCCCGCATGCTGGTCGAGCGAGTGATCGTCAGCA
>CAZDYT010000924.1:0-1046 GCA_964509395.1 uncultured bacterium | reverse complement strand
GACCCTGGACCCCTTCCTGCCGCTGAAAGCGCTGGCGACTTACTCGGGCCTCAGCGTCAGGAAGCTTCGGCAGTGTCTCGAGGATCCCGCCCATCCGGTGCCCTGCTATCGCGTCGGCGGCAAGATCCTGGTCCGTCGCTCGGAATTCGACACCTGGATCGCCGCCTACCGGCAGTGTGGTCGCGCCGATGTCGAGCGGATCATCGACGATGCTCTCGAGGGCCTGCAGTCGAACGTCCGTCCTTGACCCCCAGGCCATGACACTGAGCCCATTTCGCGGCTCCCACGCACCGCGCCTGTAGCCATTCTCCCTGGAGTGGGGCCAGACTCCGCCTTACCCTGAGACATCAGAACGTGCCGAACACGTGAGCCCCCTCCCTTGCGTCGCCGGTGTGATATACTGACGGTATACCTATGCCTTACGGACGCCTAGGTGAGCGCATCAGACAGTTGCGCCTCAAGCGGGACCTGACCCAGCCGGGACTGGCAGCCCGAGCGGGCCTGAGTCGCATCTACATCGCCAAGCTCGAGGGGGGCGAGCGGACTTCCCCGTCCTTCCCGGCCCTGGCGCGTCTGGCCCGGGCTCTCGGTGCGCGGCTGCTCGTCGACCTCCGGTAGCAGGCGGACAGGGCGGCGGCGATGGGGGTCATGGTCAAGCGCTGGAAAGGCCAGAAAGGGGTCTACGGCGTCTTCATCAACCATCGTGGCCGGCGCAAGGCCAGGAAGGTCGGCGACAAGAAGGCAGCCGAGCTCGTGGCCTCCGAGATCCGCCGGCGTCTGGCGGAAGGCGTAATCCAGCTGCCGCAGCGCGGCCAGCCCTTCGCCGTGTTGGCCGAGGAGTGGATGGGGAAGTATGCGCTGGTCCGTTCGGTCAGCCAGACCACCATGGAGAACTACTGTTCCTTCGTGCGGCGCCACCTGATCCCGTATTTCGGCGCCACGCCGGTCACCGATATCGACTACGAGCGGGTCGAAGGGTTCATCGCCGCCAAGCGCGGCCCCACCGGGTCTGTCCGGTTTCCGGGCAAGCCGACCTCGGAGCAGTC
>CAZDYT010000923.1:0-1855 GCA_964509395.1 uncultured bacterium | reverse complement strand
CGGCGCTGCTCAAGCACGTGATCTTCCTCTCCGACGGCCAGATGACGCGGGGCGATTTCCTGGGCCTGCTCCGGCGCATGTCCAAGGACAAGATCACGGTGTCGACGGTGGCCATCGGCAAGGACGCCGACCTGCAGCTCATGGTGGACGTGGCCAAGTGGGGCCGGGGCCGCTTCTACTACACCGAGGACTCGCAGACGATCCCGCGCATCTTCACGCTGGAGACCCAGCTCGCCTCGAAGGCGTCGATCGTCGAGCAGCCCTTCCGGCCCCAGCTCACCGCGCCCCAGCACGAGGCCATGCAGGACCTCGACTGGAAGGCGGTGCCGCCGCTGGGCGGCTACGTGGCGACGACCCTCAAGAGCACCGCGGACCTCGTGCTGATGAGCCACCAGGAGGATCCCGTGCTCGCCACCTGGCGCTACGGGCTCGGGCGCACGGCCGCGTTCACGTCGGACGCCAAGGCCAAGTGGGGCATCCTGTGGCTCCGGTGGCGGGACTTCAACAAGTTCTGGTCGCAGACCGTGCGGTGGGTCCTGCGGGCCGGGGCGCGGAGCGACACGACCGCCTCGGTGGACCGGCGCGACGGGCGCGCGATTGTCACGGTCGAGGCCATCGACCCGAAGGGGGAGTTCATCAACTTCCTCGACGCACAGGTCGGGGTGATCAACCCCGACAAGAGCCAGCACGTCGTGGAGCTGGAACAGGTAGCCCCGGGCCGCTACCGGGGGACGTTTCCGGCGCAGGCCGACGGGGTGTACCTCGCGGGGCTCTCCCAGCGCAAGGACGGGCAGTTGATCGGCTCTCAGATCGTGGGTACGGTGGCTCCGTACGCGCAGGAGTATCGCGAGCTGGGGCCCGACGAGGTGCTGTTGCGGGAGATCAGCGAACTGACTGGGGGCGGAAGCCTGAGTGAGGCGAAAGAGGCCTTCACGGCGAACCGCCGCCGATCCCGCGTGCCGACCGACCTCTGGCCTTGGCTCGCCGGGCTCGTGACGCTCGGGCTGGTTCCGGAAGTCGCCGTCCGCCGAATCGGGCCAGCTCTCGGCCGGTGGACACGCCGGCTCCGGGACCGTCGACAGGAGGTGGGCTCCGATGCGTAGACAGGTTGCTTCCGCGCTCCTGGGCGTCTTCATCGGGAGCTTGGCGGTGGTCGCGGGTACCGACGCGGTGCCCAAGCCTCGCCCGGCGCTGATCCTGCCGTTCCAGAACGTCACGCCGGGGGGGGGTGAGGACGCCTGGCTCGGGGAGGGCATCGCCGAGACGCTCACGTTCGCCGCGCGGATGACGCCGGCCCTCCTACCCATCGACCGCGGCCGCGTGATCCAGGCCGCGCGAGCCGCCGGGCTCGAGCTCCAGACCACGCCACCTGAGCGCACGGCCGCGGCCCTCGCACGCGCCCTCCGAGCGGAGATCGTCTTGTACGGGGAGTACCAGCGGACGCCCGACGGGGGCGTCTCGATCGTGCCGCGGCTTCTGGAATCCGGCAAGGCCGAGGGCCAGACGCTCGAGGCGCTCGCGGGGGCGGCCGATCGAGTGCTCGAGACCCAGGCGGAGATCATGCCGATCTACGCCAAGGTACTCAAGCTTGGCCTCAAGCCGGACGAGATCCAGCGGATGGTGGCTGCCGCCAAGCCGACCACCAACCTCATGGCGTTCGAGGCGTACGTCAAAGGTCGGAGTTCGTTCCTCCGTGGGAGCCAGGAGGGTTACGAAGGCGCGGCCGAACTCTTCGCGCGCGCCGTCGAGATCGATCCCACGTTCGCCGTCGCCCACTATCACCTGGGCCTGGCCCACCTGGCCCTGGGGAACCGGTGGAAAGGCGCCGCCCAGTTCCGGGCCGCGACGCAGGTGG
>CAZDYT010000922.1:0-1861 GCA_964509395.1 uncultured bacterium | reverse complement strand
GGGTCCTCACGCGTCGCGGAAGTCCGCGATCGCCTCGGCGTAGACGCGCTCCATCCGCTCCGCCACGCTGGTCCAGCTGAAGTGTGCCTCCACCCGCCGCCGGCCGGCGAGGCCCATCGCGCGGGCTTGCTGGGGATCGTCGAGCAGGCGCCGGATGGCTCGGGCGAGCTCGGCGGGCCGGCCCGGAGGCACCAGGAAGCCGGTCTTCCCGTCGTCCACGACCTCCAGGATGCCGCCGACCCCCGAGGCGACGACCGGGGCCTCGCACGCCATCGCCTCGAGATTGATGAGGCCGAAAGGCTCGTAGACCGACGGGCAGACGAACACCGCGGCGTGACTGTAGAGCTGGATGACCTCGGAGGCCGGGAGCATCTCGCGGATCCAGAGCACCCGGGAATGCCCCGCCACCGCTCCTCGCAGGCGGATCTCGATCTCCGGTGTGTCCGGGGACGCGGCGCACAGGACTACCCGCACGGCGGCGGGCAGCGCCCGCGCCGCCTCCAGCAGATGGAAGAGGCCCTTCTGGTCGGAGATGCGGCCGACGAAGAGGACGTACGGCTCCCGGATCCCGCGCCTCTCCAGCGCGTCGCGCTCGGCCGTGCGGCGGTAGCGGTCCGGGTTGATGCCGTTGTGGACGACGACCACCCGGGCGGGATCGACGGTGAAGTGCCGGAGGACGTCCTCGCGCATCGATTCGGACACCGCGATGACGCGATCGGCCGCCTCCACCGCGCTCTTCTCGATCCAGGTGGAGAGCCGGTGGCCCGTGCCGAGTTGATCCGCCTTCCACGGGCGGAGCGGCTCCAGGCTGTGCAGGGTCACGACGAGGGGGATCCGGTAGAGCGTCCGGACCAGCAACCCCGCCAGGCTCGTGTACCACGTGTGGGCGTGGGCCACGTCAGCCTGCACCGGGTCACGGGCCATGGCGAGCCCGACGGAGAACGCTTCGAGCACGGAGGCGAACTGCGGTCCGTCCTGGCCGCCCGCGACGCGCTCCCATGGGCGGTAGCCGCGGACGGCGACGTCCGGGGGCGCCGGCTCGGGCTCGCCGAAGCAGCGCACCTCCAGGGCGATCCTCCGGCTCAGCGCGCGCGTGAGCTCCTCCACGACCACGCCCGCGCCGCCATAGATGTGGGGCGGGTACTCGCGGGTGAGGACGAGGGCCTTCACGCTGTCTAGCGTACCATCCGCCAGTCGAGAGTGACCGGGGACGTGTGCCGTGGTGGGGACCCCTGCCCGCCCGGCGCCGGCGACGTCTTGTCGCGGCAGCGACACCGTGTCCGGGCAGCTGACCCGCGACCGCCGGCAACCGCATCCCGAGCATGGAAGAACGGCTTGGCACTGCCTTTGCTTGGCTCCCTCCCGGAGGTCTTCCGCGACATACCCCTTGACCCCGAGCGGTTTCCGCGGTTCATCCTGACGGAGGCAGAGGCCATGTCACAGCCGGCGAAGGTCCTCGTGGTGGACGACGATGCGGAGATGCGCGCGCTCCTCCTCGATGAGCTCCGCCAGGAGGGGTACGAGGTGGCCGAGGCCGGGGACGGAGCCGAGGCGGTCGTCGCCCTCCGGAGCCGGGAGTTCGACGCCATCCTGATGGACAAGAACATGCCCGGGCCGAGTGGTCTCGATCTGCTCCCGGGATTCCGCCGGCTCTGCCCGCGCTCGCGGATCATCATCATGACGGCCTTCGGCGACGTCCCCTCCTACATGGAAGCCGCGGAGAAAGGGGCGGCGGAGTTCCTCTTCAAACCCTTCCGGATGGAGGAGATGAAGGCGATTATTCGGAAGGTCCTGGGGTTGGAGACGACGCCGCGACCATGACCGACGGGAGGCTCGCCCCCGGATGAGAGACCTCACGACC
>CAZDYT010000921.1:0-1863 GCA_964509395.1 uncultured bacterium | reverse complement strand
GTGGCGGATCCCCCTTGACACGGCTCCCTCCGCGGATTAATTAGGAAAGTGACGGGAGGTGAGGCGCCCTCTCCCGTCGTGGCAGTGACCATCGAGGAGGTCTAGTCATGGAGACTCCACCGGGCCTGCCAGGCGCGCCGTCAGGAGTGGTGGCCTGATGGCGCGCGAGGCCGAATCCCACCGCTGAGATCCCGGTTCGTACCGGGACGCGCAGGTCGTACCTGCGCAAAACGACCAAGCCCGGGGGTGGCGCACCGGTCCCGCCCCCGGGCTCAACTGTCTTCGAGGGGCGGGGAGACACGACGAAAGGGGGAAGGCGGCCGTGATCATCAAGGAGACCGCGCGGTCTACGTTCATCGACGTCTCGCGCATCGCGTGGGAGCCCAGCCCATACCCGGGGATCGAGAACAAGGTGCTCTATTCCGAGCCTTCGGGACGGCGGACCGTCCTGACGCGGCTCGCCCCCGGGGCCAAGCTCCCTCCGCACCGCCACGTGGGTCTCGAGCAGAGCTTCGTGCTCGAGGGCTCGCTCGTCGACGAGGACGGGGCCTGCACGGCAGGCAATTTCGTCTGGCGCCGTCCCGGCTCGGTCCACAGCGCCTGGTCTCCCGACGGCGGCGTGGTGCTCGGGATCTTCGACGCCCCCAACGAGTTCTTGTCCTGACGGCTCGGCTCTCGGCGAGGGGCTCTGCCTGTCCGGCGGCCGTCTCGATCGAGGCCTCACGCCTGCGCGGGTTTCGCCGGGGCCACGACGTTCAGGAGGGGCTCGCCACAGGCGAGTCGCCGGAGGTTCTCCCCGATCGCGTTCCAGCGATGCCGAACGGTGCCCTCGGTCCAACCGGCGATGTGCGGCGTCATGATCACGTTCTCGAGCTCGTGGAACGGCTGATCGGAGGGTGAACGGCATTCGTTCCGGGCCGGGTACCGATACCAGACGTCGATGGCGGCCCCGGCGATCCTCCGGCCTCGGAGCGCCTGGTAGAGCGCCCCTTCGTCGACGATCCGGCCCCGCGCCACGTTGATCAGGTACGCCGTGGGCTTCATCGCCCCCAGCTCGCGCTCGCCGATCATCCCGAGGGTGGCGGCGTTCAAGGGGACGGCCACCACGACGAAGTCGGCGTCGGAGAGGACGCGGCGGAGATCGGCGAGGCCCCCGAGGAACGCCAGGCCGAGTCGCTCCGCCCGATCGGGGTCGGGCGACCGGGTGACTGCGATGGCGCGCATTCCGAGCCGAGCTGCATACCGCGCGACCTCGGTCCCGATGGCCCCGAGCCCCACGAGCCCGAGCGTGCGCCGGCGGAGCTCGCGCTGGGGGCTCCGGTCACCCCAGTCACCCCGCCGGAGACGCCGGTCCAGGCCGAGGAGATCGCGGTCGAGCGCGAGCATCGTCATGAGGACGTACTCCGCGATCGCGGTCTCGTGCCCGTAGACGTTGCAGACGGTGGCACCCGCGGGCACCGTCTGGAAGTCGATCTCGTCGGTGCCGGCGCCGATGGTCTGGATGAGGCGCAGGTTCTTCGCCGCGCCCGCCATCTCCGGTGTGAACCGGGGTGAGATCAACACGTCGGCGTCGCCGAGCCGCGGCGCGACATCTTCATCGCGTAGGGTCGGCGTCGTCAGCACGGTCGCCGGGACCGTGAGCGCCGCCTGGAACGGCTCGGCGAGGGATTCGGGGATCACGACCCGGAGCAGGCGAGGAGCCGAGGCGCTGCCCCTGGCGTGTCCCCGTCCCGTCACGTCGGCGTGCCTTGGCGGAGAGGCCCTACGGCCCTAGCGCGCATTATTCGCGAGCACGCGAGTCGAGGTCGATGGCCGCGCGGGGCCTGTCGCGGCGAACAGCCCCACGGTGCTCGCTCCCGCACG
>CAZDYT010000920.1:0-1869 GCA_964509395.1 uncultured bacterium | reverse complement strand
CCTCCACGGGGGCGGCCGCGTCGGCGGACAGCTCGCCCCGCCGGTACTCCTCCAGGACCTCGCGCACGTCGTGGCAGTCCATACCCGCCGCCCGTCAACCGGCCCGGTAGTCGGAGAGCCGCCGGCGGACCAGCCGTCGGGCGCGAAACAGCCGCGACTTCACGGTGCCGACCGGGGTGTCCATGATCTGCGCGATTTCGGCCAGCGCGAAGCCTTCGAGGTCCGCGAAGAGGAGCACGGAGCGGAACTCCTCCGGCAGATCGCGGATGGCGCGCTCCAGGTCCACCGCGGTCGCCGCCGAGGCGACCGGGGCCTCGGCGTCCCAGACCTCGTCGGGGCCATCGGCGCCCTCCTTGTTCAACACGGTGAGCTCTCGCGAGTCACGCCGATAAAACGTCAGGAACGTATTTCTCAATATTTGAAACAACCAAGCGCGCAGATGGGTTCCCGGCTGGAAGCGGTGGGCGAAGCGAAACGCGCGGAGGTACGTCTCCTGGACCAGGTCTTCGGCGTCGGCCGGGCGCTTCGCCAGGTAGAGCGCGAAGTTGTACAGGGCGCCCAGGTGACTGAGGGCCTGCTCACGAACCTCGGGGGGGTGCTCGGGCACGTCAGCCGCTCCGTCCAGCCACGCTAGCAGAAGGGGTCAGGCGCCGCAACCCGCGCAAGACAGGCTCGCCCGGCCGCCGCGCGCGGCGGTCCGGCGCGCTGATGATGTTCTCGGGGGGAGGCAGGCCCGAGCCACGAAGCGGGTCCCCGCCCGGGAGGGCCGAGTGTTCTCAGGCGAGGTAGGGGGAAATGCCCCGCTCGTCCTCGATTTCCGTGAGCAGCTCGCGGATCGACTCGTAGAGCGTGGGATGCTCGACGTCCGGTGCGATGTCGGCGAGCGGCGTCAGCACGAACCGGCGGAGGTGCAGAAACGGATGGGGAATCTGGAGGTCGAACTCGCTGACGACCTCGTTGCCATAGAGCAGGATGTCGATGTCGAGCGTCCGGGCCGCGTACTGCCCGGGGGGCATGGGTGTCCGGACTCGTCCGGCGTCTACCTCGATCTGCTGCACCAATTTCAGGAGGCGGCGCGGCGCCAGGGCGGTCTCGATTTCGACCGCGCAGTTGAGATACCACCGGTCACGCGTCACCCGCTCCTCGGGCCAGGGCTCCGTCTCATAGAGCTGCGAGCAGGCGACCACCCGGATCCCTTCGTACGCGCCGAGCTCCCGGAGCGCTTGCTCCAGGGACTGCCGGCGATCGCCGAGGTTCGAGCCGAGCGAGAGAAACACCCGCGGCATGAGTCTACCTCGTCCGCTTCGCAGCGTGGGCGTTCGCTGAGCACCTTGCTGGGCTGCTGACTGGTCTCATCGGGTCCGCTTCATCTGCACCCCGGGCAGGGCGGCGATCCCGTCGATGGGCGCCGTCAGCTTCCGCACCCGCACCGTGACCTCGCGGGCCGGAAACTCCCGGAGCAGCGCCTCGGTCAAGAGCCCTGCCAGCCGTTCGAGCAACCGCACCCGCTGCTCGGTCGCAATCGCCACGACGTGACGTACCACGAGGCCGTAGTCGACGGTCGACGCCAGGTCGTCCGAGAGGGCCGCGGGAGTCAGGTCGAGGGCCAGTTCCACGTCCACCGAGAACCACGCCCCGACCTCCTGCTGGGCGTCGGTCACGCCGTGATGACCGTAGAAGCGAATGTCTTCGACAAAAAGTATATCAGACGAGCCACGGGCCGGCCGGACCGGGCTCATGTCGGGCGCCCCCGCACCGGAGCCTGGCTACAGCGCCAGGCGGCCGAGGCGCTCCATCGCCTCGGCGATCCGCGCCTTGTCCACCGTCAGGGCGATCCGGTAGTACCCCTCTCCCGAAGGCCCGAAGCCG
>CAZDYT010000919.1:0-1873 GCA_964509395.1 uncultured bacterium | reverse complement strand
CCCTCGCCGACCGGCCGGCAGAGCACCTGTCGATCGGCCAGCGGCGGCTGCTCGAGCTGGCCCGTGGCCTCGCCGCGCGGCCGCGGCTCTTCCTGCTGGACGAGCCCGCGGCGGGACTCTCGGTGGCGAACGTCGAGCGCCTCGTCGCGCTGATCCGCCGCATGCGGGCGGAGTGGGGGATCGCGATTCTGCTGGTAGAGCATGTCATGCAGGTGGTCATGCAGATCTCCGACCGCATTGTCGTGCTCGACTACGGCGTCAAGATCGCGGAGGGGCCGCCGGCGGTGATCCGGGATGATCCGCGGGTGATCGAGGCCTACCTCGGGGGACGGGTCCAGCGTGCTGGCCGTTAGGCAGGTCGAGGCCGCCTACGGGAAGATCAAGGTGCTCGACGGCCTCTCGCTCGCGGTGCCGGGAGGCAGCGTCGTGGCGCTCCTTGGCGGGAACGGCACAGGGAAGTCGACGGCCCTCAAGGCGATCGCCGGTCTGGTGAGCCCGACGGCTGGCGAGATCGTGTTCGACGGCAGGCGCATCGATGGCCGGTCTGCCCACGAGGTCGTGCGGATGGGACTCAGCCTCGTCCCCCAGGGGAAGGACGTCTTTCCGCAACTCACCGTCGAGGAGAATCTCCTGATGGGCGGCTTCATTCACCGGCGCGACCGGCACGGCCTCGCCGTGGAGCTGGAGCGCGTGCAGGCGATCTTTCCTGTCCTTGCGACGCGACGCCGCCAGGCCGCGGGCACGCTCTCGGGTGGCGAGCAGCAGATGCTCGCCATCGGCCGCGCGCTCATGTCGCGGCCGAAGTTCCTCATGCTCGATGAGCCCTCGGCGGCCCTCGCGCCCCGAGTGGTCGAGGAGATTTCGCGCGTCATCCGGCAGATCCACCGCCAGGGCGTGACGATCCTCCTCGTTGAGCAAAACGTCGCGATGGCCCTGGCGCTTGCCGAGTACGCCTACGTGCTGCGAGACGGCCGGGTCGCGTTCGAGGAGCGCGCCGTGCGGTTGCTCGACACCGACCTCCTCAAGACCTACTACCTCGGATAACAAGGCGAGGGACCCATGGACACCAGATCCGGCTGCACGGTGCTCCTGACCTTCGACTTCGACGCCGAGGCGCTCTGGGAGGGCGCCCACGGCGTGACGAGCCCCTCGGCCCTCTCCCGCGGGGCGTACGGGGCCAACCTCGGCATGCCTCGGATCCTCGCGCTACTCGCCCGGTACGACATCGCCGCGACGTTCTTCGTTCCCGGCGTGACGGCCGAGCGGTATCCGCAGCTCGTCCGGCAGGCCCACGAGGCCGGCCACGAGGTCGCGCACCACGGCTACCTTCACATCTCACCCGCGAGCCAGACCGAGACGGAGGAGCGGGCCGCGCTCGAGAAGGGGATCGAGGTCCTGGAGAAGATCACAGGGGAGCGCCCGGTCGGCTACCGGTCGCCGTCCTGGGACCTGAGTACGCACTCGTTGCGGCTGCTCGCCGAGCACGAGTTCCTCCACGACTCCAGCCTGATGGCGTGGGACGCGCCGTACCGGATCCCTGCCGACGACGGTCCCCGCGACCTGGTCGAAATTCCGGTCTCCTGGGAGCTCGACGACGCGCCCTACTTTCTCTTCGCCTTCCGTCCCGCGTACCGGGCCGGCCTCGCCGACCCGGACCGCGTCTTCGAGATTTGGCGCGCTGAGTTCGACGCGGCCCACGCCGAGACCGGCACGGTCTGCTACACGATGCACCCGCAGATCATCGGGCGCCAGCACCGACTCCGGATGCTCGAGCGGCTGATCCGGCACGTCCGCCAGCACCCGGGCGCCCGGTTCGCGCGCGCCGTGGAGGTGGCGCGCGCCTACCGCGCCGCGGCCGGGGGCCAGCCGCGAT
>CAZDYT010000918.1:0-1877 GCA_964509395.1 uncultured bacterium | reverse complement strand
CGCCAACAGGTAGCCGCTTCCCGACACCCGCCCGAGCGCCTCGAGCGGCACGGCACTCGCCGCGCCTCCGCATGGCTGTCAGCCACGCCGCCAGGGCCTCGCCCAACTCGCCAGCACCCTGCGCGCCGCGTGACACGATCGCACGCCGCGCGGCCATGGCCCCGTCCTGGCGAGGCTCCGCTGCGTGGCCAGATGGGAGACGGAGCTGCGCAGCGCCGAACCCCAGTGGCCAGATCGGCGATGGAAGACACGACCACTCCCAGCCAGCGACGATGGTCCCCCGCCATGCCGCCCTCACCCGAGCCTCGAGTACCCGGCGCCGCACCACACCGCCGCGCAGCAAGGTAGCATCCCCGCCGACCGACTCCGCCGACATGGCCACTCCCCGCCGCACACGCCTCCATCTGCTCGCCTGCGTCGCACTCGCCATGATGGTCGCCACCTCGCACCTCTGGTGCCTGGGGCCGCTCCAACGCGCCGGCGTCCGCGCCCTCCAGTACCAGCTCGACATCGAGCGTCTCGAGGAGCACATCAGCATCCTCCACGGCTGGTTCGCACGATCCCGACGCCGTCCGCGCTACTCGCGCCGCGAGAGACTCCTCATCCTCGAGCACGCCTCGCGCTTCGCCCTCAGCGCAGCCCAGATCGCCAGAGACTTCCTCCTCGCCCCAGCCACCGCCTACCGCTGGTTCCATCAACGCGCGGCCAGCGCGAGGGACACAGTCCCCCTCCCTGATCCACCCAAGCCCGTCCCGCCCTGCACCCGCATCTGCGACAGCCGCAGACAGGCCGTCGCCGACATGGCCGTCGCTGGCTTCGACGGCAACCGCAACATCGAACGCAACCTCCTCCATCAGGCCGAGAAGCTCTCCGCGCGCTCCGTCGGCCGCATCCGACTCGAGCCGCGCAAGCCCAGCCCCGCCGCGCGCTGCGCCGCCAGGCCGCCCAGGGACGTCCCCGACAGCCCCTGCGCCATGGCCCACGTCGTCGCCGACGAGGCGGGCTTCGTTCCCCGCGTCGGCCGCCTCGTCCGCGTCCTCGCCGACACCTTCCTCCAGGGCATCACCAGCGCCAACCTGCACCTGCTCGGAGAGATCGAAGACTGGGCCGAACGCGACGACCTGCTCGCCCAGCGGGCCCGCCTGCGCTCGCGACGCGCCGCACAACTCGCCATCCTCCTCGCACGCATGGCCCGCATTGCGCCTCGACACAGGCCCCACTTCACTCCCGACGAGCGCGCACGCATCCTCGACTTCAAACACGCCTACCGCCTCTCCAACCGGTCCCTCGCACCGTCCTTCCTCGTCGACGAACACACCCTCTCCCACTGGAGCCGCGACGTCGACCAACACGACCAGCGCAAGCGTCCTCTCGTCCCGCCACTCGCCGACATCGACGCCGCCACCCAAAGCGTCGCCGACAGCCTCCCCTTCGTCCCAAGACACCTGCGTGACATCGCTGCCGAGGCGCTCGCCAAGCTCGCCGGGAACATCCCCCAACGCAGGCCGCGCTCCCGCAAGCCCAGGAACAGGGCCGCCACCACGCCCCGCAGGCCACGCAAGGCGAGCCCCATCCGCCCGCGACACCCCAATCACTGGTGGGGCTGCGACCTCACCACCATCGAGCTGCTGCGCCAGTTCCACCTCGCCGCCGTCATCGACCTGTACTCGCGACGCATCCTCGCCTGGGAGCTCTACTCCACACAACCCAGCGCACAGCAGATCCTCGCCCTCTTCGCACGCGCCGCCGCGCAGCACGGAAAGCCGCAACACGTCGTCACCGACCAGGGGGGACAGTTCCGCAGCCAGGACATCGAGCAGCTCCTCGGCGCAGACCACCGCACAGGAGCCGTCGGTCAGCACGGCTCGATCGCCATC
>CAZDYT010000917.1:0-1881 GCA_964509395.1 uncultured bacterium | reverse complement strand
ACGTCCCTGGAGACGGCCTGGGCGTCATGACTGCCCCCCGCTTTGCGACAAGCCCAAAAATTTCGTGATTCATGCACGTTCCGTGTACCTAGGTACGGCCGGACGGCGACACAGCTGGGGGCGGGACGAAGCGGAACTGACGGGCTGCGGCTACATCCCCGAGCGACGCTGGGCGAGCCAACGACGCAGCTCTCGGCGGCGCGCGTACACGTCACAGGCCGCCAGCAGCTCGACGACGAGCCCCGCCGCGATGCCGAGGCCGAGGAACCAAGCCAGACCCTTCGCGAGAACGGCCATCGAACTGACCTCATGCATGGGAGAGGCCAGCCCGATCGCGCCGCCAACGCTCCGTGGAACAAGGCCTCCGGCCTGGGTCGGGGCGCGGCGTCGGCGACTTTCCGACCGGACCGGCTTCCGGCCTGGTGCGGAAGTGATCAGTGGACGAGCGCGACTTTCGGGGCGCCAGACGGCTCCGCGGGGTGCTCTCTCATTCGGGAACCTTCGGGGCCGCCCCCTGCTCTAACCATGGTGGGAGCCGACCCCGTGACCTCTCGCATCCGGCCCTCCTTTTTCGGCAGGCGCCGAATCGCCGCCGGGGGCCACCCGTGGACAGGCTCACTGCCCGGAGAGCCCAACCAGGAGGACTCCTGACGGCGTCCCTTCAGGGCCCGGCTCCGGTTTCTTGTGGGCGTAAGGGCTCTGAGGTAGGCTCAGGCCGTGCTCCGAGGCAACCGTGCATGAGGAGACGTCGCTCGGCGAACGGAGGTTCGTCGAGCGGCTCCGGGCCGGAGACGCGCGCGCCTTCGAGGAACTGGTGAGGACCTACCAGCACCGGGTCTTCGGGGTCGCGGCGCGGATGCTGGGCAACGCGTCGGAGGCCGAAGAGGTGGCGCAGGAGGTCTTCCTCCGCGTCCACCGCGCGGTCGGCGAGTTCCGGGGCGAGGCGAAGCTTTCGACCTGGCTCTACGCGATCACCTCGCGGCTCTGCCTGACGCGGCTCGCGGAGAGCGAGCGGCGCTTGGGGCGCGAGGGTGAGGAGGTGCTGATGCGCCTGGCGAACGGCCACGCCAATCCGGTCGCGGCGCTCGAGCGGAGCGAGCTGGAGGCGGCCCTGCATCGGGCGATTGCGGAACTTCCCGAGGACCGGCGGATCGTCGTGGTGCTTCGCGACCTGGAGGGGCTCTCGTACGAGGAGATCGCCGAGGCGCTGGAGCTCCCGGTGGGGACGGTGCGCTCCCGGCTCCATCGGGCTCGGCTGGATCTCAGGGAGAAGCTGGAGCGGTTCCTTCCGTGACCTGCCACGACGCACGCGAGCTGTTCTCGGCCCTGGTGGACGAGGCGCTGACGACCGACGAGCGCGCCGTCCTGGACGCGCACCTCGCCGCGTGCCCGGAATGCCGGCGCGAGCTGGCCCGCTTTCGGGGCACGGTCGCGCTCCTCCACGCGGTGGCCCCGTCACGGGCACCGGTCGGCTTCGTGGACCGCGTGCTCGCCGCCGCGCGGCCGGCGCCCTGGTACGAGCGGCTCTGGGGGCGGCTCTCCCAGCCGCTCGCGTGGAAGCTGCCGATCGAAGCCACCGTGATCGCCCTCGTCGCGGTGACGGCCGTGTACCTCTACGAACGCACGCCGGAGCTCCGGCAGGCGGCGCGCCTGGAAGCGCCGGTCTCTCCGGCCCGCGAGGCCTCGCGGAAGGACGTTCCGGGGCGTCCCGTCGAGCCGCCGCCGGCGGCCGCGCCCGAACCCGCGCCGAGCGCACGCTCCCAGCTCTCGCGGGATGTGGCTGCACCGCCTCCTCCGGGCTCGCCGTCCTCCCAGTACGAGTTCCGAGGTGCACCCGCCAAAGAGCAGCCGGGCGGCACGCGGGAAGCCGAGCGTCGCGCC
>CAZDYT010000916.1:0-1894 GCA_964509395.1 uncultured bacterium | reverse complement strand
CGCCCTCGATGAACCGGATGAAAGAGCGCCCCGCGCGCCGGGCGCTTCGAAGACCTCCGCGACCCGATGCGCCGCCACAAGGTCCCTTGTCGCGCAGGAGTCCGCCAAAGATCGGCAGCAGGGACAGCGAGGATGGGACCTACTTGAGAAGCGCCGGCACCGGCACGAGCCGCCGATTCACCGGATCGGCCGCAAGCCGGAACCCCTCCAGGGTGAACACCCCCAGGAGCGGTTCCGCGGCCGGATCGCCGAAGACGGCGATGGTGGGCTGACTGCGGCCATCGATCCTCACCCGCACCCACCCGATGCGGTATGAGGCCTGCCGGCCGTCGGCCAACACGAACGGCCATTCCTCTTCGGGCTGGACGCCCAGGCGCTCGAGCAGGTCACGGGGGAGCATCGTGTAGGTCGCACGGGTGTCGACCAGCGCTTCGATGCCCTCGAACGGCCCACCCGCCGGATTGCCAACCTCGAGCCGTACTCGGAAGGCTCCCATCACGCGTCACGCTAGCGCGGTCTGTCCGCGCCGTCCACCAAAATCCCGCCGCGAGTCACGGCGCCCTCTCGCTTGACAGGTATGATGTGATCTGACTAGTAGGGCTCGATCGGAAGACACTCATAAGGCCCGACGAGGTATCCCGTGAAGACTGCCGCCGTCTCGAAGCTCAAGGCCGCGCTCAGCGAATACCTCGCCCGGGTGAAGGCCGGCGAGGAGGTTGTCGTCACCGAGCGAGGCAAGCCTATCGCGAAGCTCGTCCCGATCCGTGGCGATGGCTCCACCATCCCTCCGCACCTGCTCGACCTCGCGCGTGCTGGCCTCCTGCGGCTCGGCTCAGAGCGCATCCCGGAACGGTTCTGGAGGCTCCCTCGGCCCCGCGACCGGCGCGGGGCCGCGGTGCAGGCGCTGGTCAACGAGCGCGCGGAAGCGCGTTGAAGTTGCAGCTGGCGGCCGCGCTCCTCTGGGTCCGCGGGCACGCGGCCCAGGACGGCTTCGTGTGCCTTGACCAGCGGCTGCGCGAGGCGGCGCGGCGCGAGGGCTTCGCGGTGCTTCCCTCCGAACTCCAGGAGGGTTGAATTCTACAGGTAGGCGCGGCCGCAGATCCTCAGGACGTGCCGACCGAACTCGTCGAGGTCGCTGAGCAGCAGCTCCCGGTCAACCACGCCGGGCCCGGCGAGCGAACAGGCGCTGCTCGAACACGCGGAAGTCGAAGAACTCCCGGAGGGCTCGCGACTCGAAGCGGTGCCGCTGGAACGGGTCGCGGTCGTACACCACGCGCCGGTTCTGCAGGATCCGGCCGACGAGGGCCGTCGGCGCGGTATTGAGCACCACCAGGTCGACCTCCTCCGTCGCCAGGTGACGCGTCACCGCCCGGATGGCCGCGAGCCGCGCTTCCACGGGGTCCACCGTTTCGTCCAGGTACACCGCGACGTCCGCGTCGCTGAGCGGCGTCAGCCGACCGGACGCGGCCCTCCCGAAGACGTACCCGAACAGCACGCCCGGGCAACCGGCCAGCGCCGAGCCCAGGGTCTCGAGCCGAGCCGAAACGTCAGGGGGGAGCGCCTTCTTGCGGATCATGCCAGCCCATGATACCGCGGGGATCCCTGGCCGCGCCGGGAATCGCCGCAAGCCGCGGGCTCTGGACGTGCCGTAGCGACCGGCCAGGAAATCAGGAAATCAGTGCGTTCCTTGACACCCCGGAGCGCCGCCGATACAGTGGCGGCATGACGGCCAGGATTCCCGACGTCGTCGAGGGCGTGCGGCAACGCCTCGCGGACCTTCCCAGCCTCATGCCCGATCTTCAGCTCGTGATCCTGTTCGGCTCGATGGTCAAGGGGCGGATGGGGCGGGAGAGCGACGTCGATCTCGGCGTCCTGTGCGACGGGCCCGCCGACC
>CAZDYT010000915.1:0-1897 GCA_964509395.1 uncultured bacterium | reverse complement strand
GTGGACGACCCGGCACTCGAGCGCGGCGACCACGTCCTCGAGGATCGGGAGCCGGGCCCGTCCTTCGTGGAACGCGACGCCGGCGAACTTGTCGCCGGCTGACGCGGCGAACTGCCGGGAGAGATGCTCCTGGCTCTTGCCCAGCATGTTGACGGCGAACCAGCCGTACTCGACGAACGCGTGGTACGCCGTCGCCACGCGATCGATGCACACCAGGACGAGCGGCGGGTCCAGGGAGACCGACGTAAACGCGCTGGCAGTCAGCCCGCAGGGGTGGCCTTCGGCGTCCCGCGTGGTCACCACCGTTACCCCGGCGGGAAAGTGGCGCAGCGCGAAGCGGAACTCGGCCGCGGTGAGGGACATGGGCCTTCCTAACTTGTAGCAGAAGCCCGCAGCCCATTTCAACGCCCGGGCGCGGGGGGGCGCCTTGACAAGGGTGGAGGGCCCGGCTACCTTTGGCGTATTTCGCGCCCTTACCCCTCCCGGGCGGAAGGCCCCCCAACACTGGAGGTCGACCATGCAGCCAAGCGAGCGGATCCCCGAGACCCCCCAAGAGATCCCGGCGGTCGAGGCGCTGGTGAACGCCTGGCGTGCCGGTGCCCTCTCCCGTCGCCAGTTCCTGCGCCGCGCGGCCGCGTTCGGCATCGGGGCCGCGACGGCCAGCGCGCTCGTGGAGGCCGGCGGGTCGCGGGCGGCGTCGGCCCAGACCACGCAGAAGCGGGAGCTGGTGGTCGCCCAGGGGGGCGACATCTCCAAGCTCGACCCACACCTTTCGACCGCCTCCAACGACATCCGCGTATCCTTCAACATCTTCGACAACCTCACGAGCCGCCACCCGGACGACAAGCTCTATCCGGGGCTCGCCACGGAGTGGAAGGCGACGGCGCCGACGACCTGGCAGTTCAAGCTCCGCCAGGGCGTCAAGTGGCATAACGGCGATCCGTTCACCTCGGCGGACCCAAAGTTCAGCCTCGAGCGGACCTACGATCCGGCCGCGAAGACGTTGGTCGCGACCGTGTTCACGACGATCGACCGCATCGAAACGCCGGACCCCTCCACGCTCGTGATCCACACGAAACAGCCCGACCCGCTCCTGCCGGCGCGCCTGGCCTTCTACGGCGGGCAGATCGTGCCCAAGAAGTACCTCGAGCAGGTCGGCCCCGATACGTTCAACGCCAAGCCCGTCGGCACGGGGCCGGTCCGGCTCGTGTCGTGGAGCAAGGACGACAAGGTCGTCATGGAGGCGAACCCCGACTACTGGGGCGGGAGGATCGACGTGGATCGGGTGATCTTTCGCCCGGTTCCGGAGACGGCGCCGCGGGTGGCGGGGCTGCTGAAGGGTGAGTTCGATGCCATCACCCAGCTGACCGCGGACCACTGGGACCGCGTGAGCCAGCACCCCACGACCAAGGGGGCTTCGGCGCTGTACGCGGGCCTCTACGTTCTCGCCGTGAACTCCAAGGTGCCGCCGTTCAATAATCCGCTGGTCAAGCAAGCGCTCTCGCTGGCGATCGACCGCGAGGCGATCGTCAAGGATCTCTGGCGCGGGCGCGGCATCGTCCCGAACGGACCCATCGCCAAGGGCGACAACCACTATGATCCGACCCTGCCTCCCCTCCCTTACGACCCGAAGGAGGCCAAGGAGCGACTCAAGAAGTCGGGCTACAAGGGCGAGCCGGTCCACATCGAGACGACCGTCGGACTGATCGCCAACGACAAGGCCATGGCCGAGGTGATCGCGTCGACGTGGAAGGACATCGGGGTCAACGCGATCGTCGAGGTCATCGAGTTCTCGGTGCGCGCCCAGAAGAACCGGGAGCGGACGTTCAAGGGGATCTGGTGGTCGGACCCCACCTCGACGCTCCGAGACCCGGACGGGATGATGTGGCGGCTCCTT
>CAZDYT010000914.1:0-1897 GCA_964509395.1 uncultured bacterium | reverse complement strand
CCGCGATGACAGTGATCCTGAGCAGAGTGCTGCCAAAGAGCGTGAGCACTAACAGAAGCGTCGCCTCCCAGTAGTGCTACCAGTGGAGTGGCGCCGTCCTCGATGGGGTTATGTGTACGCTTGTTCATCATCCGTGAACTCTCTTGCAGATCCGTCGCCAAGCGATGCCTGGCCGACCGTCGGCCCGAAACCAGTATCGGGTCCATTGACGACGGTGGGACTCATTCGCGGTCACGCCACATCGTCCCCGAGGGTCATCGGTCGAGCCGGTGCACGCCAGCTGTGACCTCACGGTGTCACATCGGTTGCCCTCGGGGCCGGTGGGCGAGCGCGCCGGCCCTTCTCGGATGGACAGATCACGCGCTCCCTCCAAGGGCTCAGAAGTGTCTTGACAGGCCGTCAGTGTCGTCGTAGAGTTCGCTCTACCTGACCATCTAGCCCGCCGGGGTCGAGAGGGCACGATGACGCCAATAGGTCTCAGACAGGTCTTCGACACCCTCGTTGACCCCAGCGAGGCTTCTCGTGTCTTCGTAGCCTCCTCTGCTAGTGATTGCTCCATGTGCGGCCGAGGTGTGACCGGGAACCTGTTCCCTACTGACCTCGGCAGTACCCTGGCCAAGATACTGCTGCAGGCCCAAGCTCGGCTGCGGACAGGGCGGCAGGGTGCGGCGGGAGAGACATACGCATGCACGCGGGAAAGGAACCGACGAGTCGCAAAGGCGCACGCTCGCTGAGCGAGGCAGACATTCTGCCTGCCGGCGGCACCACCCTCCCGGGTTTCGGATCCGGCTCGCCCGCTCCGAAGGTCGGCTCGAACGGGCAGTTCGGGTCGCGATACGCTACGGAGTATGCCCCGCTCTTCAGCCACAGCGCGAAGATGAGGGCCGTCAGGCAGATTGTCGAGGAGGTGGCTTCCACCGACGCGACAGTTTTGGTTCGGGGCGAAACCGGAGCGGGGAAGGATGTGGTGGCCCGAGCCATTCACGCAGCGTCTTCGAGACGGGACCGGGCGTTCGTCAAAGTGAATTGTGCCGCCCTCCCGGCGGAGCTTCTGGAATCCGAGCTGTTCGGCCACGAGAAAGGCGCTTTCACCGGGGCATACCGGCGAAAGCTGGGCAAGTTTGAGTTTGCGAATAAGGGCACCATCTTTCTCGACGAGATCGGAGAGCTTTCCCGCTCGCTTCAGGCCAAGCTCCTCCACGTCCTCCAGGACCTAGAGTTCTCACGGATCGGCGGGCGGGAGGTGATCAGGGTGGATACGAGGGTGATCGCCTCGACGAACCGGGACGTGGAGGCTGCGATGAGCCGCGGCGAGTTTCGCGATGATCTCTACTATCGCCTCAATGTCGTGGAAATTCGGGTCCCGCCGCTCCGGGACCGCAAAGAAGAGATCCCGGCCCTAGCCGCATGGTTCCTTGCTCGGTTCAATGCGCACTACGGCCGGAGTGTGGAGTTGTCGGCCGAGACGATCGCCCTGTTCGGAAGCTACTTCTGGCCAGGGAACGTGCGCGAGCTCGAGAACCTCGTTCGACGCCTCGTCGTGCTCGGGAACGCTCGGCAGCTTCACGAAGAGCTCCACGCGCGTCTTCCAGCCGCTCCGATGCGGTCTCAACTGCTGAATTCGGCTCCTGGGGGTAAGGCCCCTGCCTGGGACGGCGAACCCAGCAGTGGGCTGAAAGATATCGCTCGGCGCGCGGCTCGGGAAGCCGAAAGGAGGGCGCTGGCAGAAGTCTTGGATCGGGTTCACTGGAACCGGACAGAGGCCGCACGCCTCCTTAAGGTGAGCTATAAGACACTCCTAAACAAGATCGCGGAGTGTGGGCTTGGCCCTGGGCAGGGTCAGGGCAAGCCCTAAAACCCGGACGGCCACTCTCCAGCAGCTTTAGCAGATGCCCGA
>CAZDYT010000913.1:0-1898 GCA_964509395.1 uncultured bacterium | reverse complement strand
CCGACGACGGACGGCGTCAGCCGGCTGCCCTCCTGGTTAGGAATGGCGACGGGCTCACCCCCCTCGACGACCGCCACCACCGAGTTGGTGGTCCCCAAATCGATGCCGATCACCTTGGCCATGATTCCCTTTCCCTCCGTTCTGATCCGGTCGCGGGTCCCGCTGCTTCGCTTCTTGAGTCATTCATCCTTATATCTTCTGATAGCGACCCTGTCAAGCCAGGCCGACCGTCTTGATTCGATACGCGTTGTGCAGGAACGCTCGCATGTATCCTACAGGCATGAGGTTCCGGGGGGTTGGCCTGGGGCTGCTCCTGGCCCTCGTCCTCTCCGCCGCGCTGAGTGGTTTCGGGGTTGGCAGCCGCCTGCTCGGTCGACCGAGTGCGGCCACCGTGCCCACGCCCGACGCTCGGGCGAGCCTCCGCGCGCAGCACCGTTTGGCCGAGCTCCTCATGCGGGCCGGGGGTCTCTCTCACCGGGCCGACCCTGTGGAACTCAGCTCAGCCGAGCTCAACGCCTTTCTGGCTCGACACGTGGAGAGTCGTCGGCTTCCGCTACGGCCGCTCTTGGTCCGCGCCGAGGAGGGACGGCTTGAGGTCGCGGGGGGCGCGTCCGTCCGTCAGATCGGGCCGGAGTGGCTCCGGGCGCTCCTCCCGGACGTGCTCCTGGATCTCGACCTTTGGCTCGCGGTCCAGGGACATCTCGAAGTGCGCCCCGGCGAGGGCGAGTTCGTGGTGGAGCGAGCGGCGGTGGGGCGACAGCCCGTGCCGCCGGGCTGGCTCTGGCGGCTCCTCGATCTGGACCCCCGGGAACACCTCACCTGGCGGATGCCGCGAATCGTCGACCGCATCGAGGTGAAGCGCGATCGCTTGGTGATTTACACGCGGCACCGCGGTGGATGAGCCGGGACGCGATGCGGCGACGGTTCGGCGAGAGGACCGATGACCTCTTGCCGTGCGTCCGCTCGGAGATCGACAGGGACGACCTACGCCGCCGTTCCGGCCGGATCCGACCGGACCCGATGGAGAGCGACGAGCTCGTGGATCACGGCATCCGCGCCGCCCCAGTCAGGGGTCTTGACCGAAAGCGCATCATCTCGACGCCGATCGGCGGAAATTCACATAAAGATAGGAGGAACCGGGCGGCGGTGCCGGAGGGGTCGAATAGGGTCTCGCCCCGACCCTCAGCGGGGAGAGAGAACGTCACGCAATGGCTACCGGCCCGGGGGTTGGGGGAGACGGCTTGCGCGGACGTAGGCCATGCGGAGCGCGCCGAGGATCTCATCGAGGACCGCTGACTCCTCGGGGGTCCGATTCCCCGCGCTCTTGTCCTTCAGCATGGCGAGCAGGTCGATGGTGAACTGCGCCTGCTCCAGGTCCGGCTGGGGTTGGCCGCTCAGCGGATCGGGCACCTGGCCCAGGTGCACCAGCGCCTCGCTGTAGAGCATCACGCACAGGGACGCGAAATCCGTGCGCGGCTGGCGTCGCGGCGGGCCAGCAGACTCAGCCCGTGGGGGCGGTTGAAGCGGGGGCTGGCGGGGCGCCGCACTGGCCTCGTCGTTCCCGCGACGACGACGGTCGACAACGGTGAATCCGGGGTCCGCCTCTGGGTCGGGCACGCCTCTACCTCACGTCGCGAGGATGCCGAGCACGCGGCGCCCTCACCGTAACACAGGGCTCCCGGAACGGCAAGGAAGCGGCCGATCCATCGCGGCTTCGGACGCCCGGTCGACGCCGTGTCGTCCGCCGGCTCCCTGGAGAGGCAGGGGTAGGCTCCGGTATAATGGGGCCGCACATGGGGAGCCCGGACGCCGGTCGCTGGTTTGTCGAGTTGCTCGCTGTGATGGCCCGGCTTCGGGGCGAGGGCCAGGGTCATCGTGGGCTGCGTGGCCTGACTGAT
>CAZDYT010000912.1:0-1899 GCA_964509395.1 uncultured bacterium | reverse complement strand
CGGCGCCGCGGCGCGCGGGGCGGCCGTCGCCGCCACCACGAGCGCGAGGAACAGCACGACGACCCCGAAACCCCTCATGAGACCCACCGCCTACTAGGCTACTTGGAACGGGCCCCGATTCGTTACTTCTTCTGGGGGCGGTCCCCGGGTGGGCCGAGCGTGTTCCGCCGGGATGGACAGGCGGGAGCCGAGCGCGTCCCGGCCAAGCGGCCGAGATGATGGAGCTTGCCGGGGCTTCTCGGAGGGGTTACCCGCCCGCCGCCCGGAGGAGATCCCGCGGCGCCGCGCTCCAGCCGCCCGCCGGTGGCGCCCCCCGGATCAGGTAGATGAGCGGCAGGCTCGCGAACGTCACCGCCATCTTGATCACGTACTGCCCCACGACCAGCGGGGCGATGGGCAGCACCCCGGCAAACGCGAACGTGACGAAGAGCGCCGAGTCCACGCCCGTCGACACCGCGTTCGAGACGAGGACCCGGACCCAGCGGAAGCCGCCGATCCGCGCGCGCCACCAGGCGAAGATCTCCGCGTCCACGAGCGACGAGCCCAGATACGCGAGCAGGCTGGCCGCGACGACGCGCGGGGTCGCGCCGAGCACCCGGGCAAACGCCGGCTGGCCGTCGAAGAACGCCGGCGCCGGCGCCCAGACGGTGAACTGCGCGTAGGCCGCGAGGAGGAGGTTGGCGCAGAATGCGGTGGCGATGACCCGGCGCGCGCCCAGCTTCCCGAGCCGCTCGTTGACGAGGTCGAGCAGGGTGAAGGTCAGGGCATAGATGAACACGCCGGCCGGGACGACCATCGGGCCGACCACGATCGGCTTGGCGGCCGTGATGTTCGCGATCAGCTCGCAGGCAATGTAGAGGCCGACCGCGAAGATCATCGGCGGCGGGCCTCAGAGGCTGCGGAGCCAGCTCGCGTGCCGCCCGAGGCGGCGGCGCGGCGCTCCCTCGGCCTCCGCGTGCTCCGCGGCCTCATCGGCGTCGCCGCCCGGCGGCTGGAGCGCCGCCTCGAGCCGCTCGGCGAACGCCGGGGAGTCGAGGACCGCGGCGCCGCGCCGGCCCACCGCCTGCCGCACCGCGCGGTCCGAGGTCACCACCACCGCTTCGGGCCGCGCGGCGACCCAACGCACGATCCACTCGTCCGCGCGCTCGCCGTAGCGGGTGAAGTAGACCGTCACCGGCCCCCGCACCTCCTCACGCTCCACGCGCTCGCCCTGCGCCCAGGCGTCGAACACGAGGACCGCCCGGCGCCGCCGTCGCGCCGCCCAGCGCCCGAGATCCCGGACCAGGCGCGCGCGGCTCGCGGGCGACGGCGCCTCGCCCCGCGCGTAGAGGAGGTTGTACCCGTCGATGACGACTGGAACCGCCATGTGTGCCCCCGACGGCGCTGTCAGCGCGGGGTGCGCGGGGTGGCCTCTGCCTCGCCGTGCCGCGGCGGGCGCTCGGCGCCGCCGTAGAGCTGACGGTAGTGATACCAGCTCGCGGAGACGCGCTTGACGAAGGCGCGCGTCTCCTCAAAGGGAATCTGGTCCACGAACTCCTCGAGATCCGCCGCCCGAAGCTGCGCGCGCCAGCGCTGGACGCGGTGGGGCCCGGCATTGTAGCTCGCCACGGCCAGCAGCGGCTCCTGGAACCGCTCGCGGAGCTGCCCGAGGTAGTGCGTGCCGAGCGCGATGTTGAGGGGCGGCTCCCAGAGGCCCGCCGGCTCGCCGAGCCGGACGCCGGCATCGGAGGCCACCACGCGCGCGGTCTCGGGCATGAGCTGCATGAGGCCGACCGCGCCGACCCACGACCGGGCTCGCACATCGTAAGAGGACTCTTCCCGGATCACGGCCGCGACGAAGAACGGATCGAGCCCGGCCCGGCGGGCCGCCTCCCTGACCCGGTCGGCGTACCCGAACGG
>CAZDYT010000911.1:0-1899 GCA_964509395.1 uncultured bacterium | reverse complement strand
AGCAGCCCTAGGACGCAGGGAGGAGGCGGGCCGAGGCGTATGCCGCAGTCGACCAGCTGATCGCGACGCCTGCGGCCTGCGGCCTCCGGGCCGTCGCTCCCTTGTGTGAGGCCCGCCGACGACCGAGGACGCCGGGCTGCGACGGGGATCGGCCACGGCGCTAGCCCTTGGCCCCATTCACCCTCTCCCCCATCCCGGGAAGAGGGCAGGGTGAGGGGGACGGACGCCCGCCCTCACCCCGACCCTCCCCCTGCCGGGGAGGGCGAGGGAGCGGAACGTCACATTCAGTCGGTGACGCTGACGTCGAACGCGACGTGGCTCAGGGATTCGTTCGGCCGGGTCGTATAATTCTGCACCCGCTTCCGGACCCCCTCGAAGTTCCTGACCTGCCAGAGGAAGAGGAACGGCGGGTCCGCCTGCATGGCCCGCGCGAGCTTCGCGTAGGCACGCTTCCGCGCCTCGGGGTCCACGGTGCTCCCGCCCTCGATGATCAGGTCCGAGAATTCCTTCTTCTCGAAGGCCGTCCACTTCGAATCCGGGTGCGCGACCCCGCGGAGCTGCGTGTCGGGGTCCTGATTCCGGTCGCCGACCCCGTCAAAGAAGAGCGGGGGGAGCTGGCGCTTGGCCTCGAGGTCCCAGAACCGGTTGGGCTCCATCACCTGAAGGTCCACCTCGATTCCGAGCTTCTCGAGGTAGCCGGCGATCGCCTGGCACGCCTCCTTGTCGTTGGCGTACGCACCGCTCGGGCAGGCCAGGCCGACCTTGAAGCCCTGGGCGAAGCCCGCGTCGGCCAGTAGCTGCTTGGCGCGAGCCGGGTCGTATGGCAAGGGGGGCAGGGTCGGGTCATATCCGAACTGGACGTTGCCGATGAGGCTGTTGACCCGCTGGGCCTGCCCGTTGTAGACGCTCCGGATGATGGCCTGGAGGTCCACCCCCACGTTCATCGCCAGCCGCACCCGGGGGTCCATGACCGGCGTGCCCTTGCCTGTCGTCATGTTGTTGAAGGCGATGTAGTAGGTGCGGGTCGACAAGGCACTCGAGATCCGGAGGTTCGCGTCTCGCTCCAGCGGCGGCGCCTGGTGAGGCGGGATCCGCAGGGCGATGTCGATCTGGCCGGTCTGGAGCGCGGCGACGCGGGACTGGCTCTCCGGGATGAACCGCCACACGAGCGTCTGGACCTTCGGGACGTCCGGGAGGTAGTAGTTCGGGTTCGCCTTGAACGTGGCGTGATCCCCCTTGACCCACTCCACGAACACGAACGGCCCCGTGCCGACCGGGCGCAGGGCGACCGCCTCGTCGCCCTGCTCGGCGGCGTACTTCGGCGGGTAGATGGCGGCCGAGACGCTCGCCATCTTCTTCAGGAAGATCGGATCGGGCTTGCCGGTGACGATCCGGATCGTGTGGTCGTCGAGGTGCTCGATCCGGGCCACCGAGCCGAAGGCCACTCTGTTGACCCGATGTTTCTCCTGGCTCCGCTTCCAGCTATACTCCACCGCCTTCCCGGTGAAGGGCTCCCCGTTGTGGAACTTCACCCCCTTGCGCAACCGGAACACGTAGGTGACGTTGTCCACGACCTCCCAGGACTCGGCGAGCCGGGGCTTGATGTTCCCCTGGGGATCGAAGTAGAGCAGAGGCTCCATCACCGCGAACGTGACGTTCTCCGTGTTCACCTCCGGAGCCATCGCGGGGTCCAGCGTGTTGATGTCGGTGGGGATGCCGATCGTCAGGGTGCCCCGCGGGGCCGCCAGGCCCTCCCTCGACCCGGCCCAGCTCCCCAGGACCAGAGCCAGCAGGACGACGAGTCCGACCACACTCCGCTTCATGGCCCGTCCCTCCTCTTCCCGGTTACGCCGCCGCTCGCCGCCGGGACGCCGAGCCTCGTCACCAGCCCTTGACCAC
>CAZDYT010000910.1:0-1901 GCA_964509395.1 uncultured bacterium | reverse complement strand
GGGGCCCGCCCAGCCGGCCGGCACCCGCATGCCCGGCCCGAGGCGACGAGCGACGCCCTCGAGGGTGGCCCAGACGCCGCGCCGGAGGAGCCAACCGAGGACGAGGGCGATCAGAAGCGCGGCCCCGCCGCCCCCGAGCCACGCCGCCCACGGCCTCACCTCCGTGAGGCGCGGGAGCGCCAGCGCCAGGCCGAGCAGGATGAAGATTGCCTGCGCGACCGTCTGGCCCAGCTTCGCCACGCTGACCGACGCCCAGCGGAGACCCAGGGGCACCCCGGCCCCGAGCAGCCGGACCCGCAGGAACTCGCCCCCGACCGTCCCCGAGGGCGTGAGGTAATTCACCCCGTCGCCCGCCAACCGCGCCGCCAGGAGCCGGGGGTAGCTGACGGTCCGCTCGCCCGCCGGAAAGGCGAGGCTCCAGCCCCACGTGTTGAAGAGCACGTTGAGGCTCTCCACGAGCAGAATCCCCGCGAGCCCCCAGCCGAGGCTGCGGAGATCGCCGGCCAGCGCCCCGAGACCGATCCGCCAGACCGTCGCCCCGAGGAGCGCCAGCCCGAGGCCGAGGCAACCCAGCTCGAGCCAGCGCTTCCGCCAGATCGTCCGCGCGTCGCTCACGGGGAGACCGCCGGGCGGCGTGGCGGGAGCCGCTGGTATCCCCAGTACCCCAGGACGCCCGCCACGAACGCCCAGGCCCCCCCCGCCGCCGCGTAGAGGAACCATTCGAGACGGCCGAGGAGCGCGAAGACGAGGAGCACGTAGGTGTAGTCCCGGCTCGCCAGTTTCTCGACCACGGTCGCCACCGGTGTTCCCGAGAGGCTCTCGCCGTCCCCCTCCCAGTGGAGGTCCCCGCCGTGTGTGAGGGCAGGCCGCACGAAGAGCGCATGCATCGTGACCATCGAGGCGGCGACGCCGGTGACGAGGGCGACGGCGGCCCAGACTCCGGCCGGCGCCAGGCCCTGCCGGAAGAGGCCAACGCCCAGCCCGACGAACACCGCGAGGTGCACCACGTAGTCGCCGAGCACGTCGAGCCGCGCTCCGGCGGGGCTTTGCTCCCAGCGGGCCCGGGCCACCTCTCCGTCCACGCAGTCCAGCACGATCGATGCGATCAGCGCGAGAACGCCGCCCACTCGGCCCGCGTACGACACCGTGGCCAGGCCGGCGGCGCCGACGAGCCCGAGGAGGATGCTCGCCAGCGTGATCCGGGACGGCGTGATCGTCGAACGCAGGAGGAGCCGCGTCACCGGTCGCGAGAGCCGGCGGTCGATGAGCGCCGCGAGGTAGCTGTCTTTCGTCGTCGTCCGGCGGGCGAGGTGATCGAGGAGCGCCGTCTCGAGGGCAGCGGGCGAGTGGCTCCGATCCGCGGAGATGAAGAGTCCCTCCGCCAGGGGGACGGAGGCGTCGAGGGCGGCGCCGACCCGCCGGAGCGCGTCCGCCCGCAGGCCGGGCGTCCGGATGACCTCGGCGAGGAGCGCGGGCACCGCGCCGCCCGGGCAGATCGCGGCGACCTCCACTCCGGATGCCGCCGGGCCGTGGCCGACCCGGAAGGCGCCCGGCGTGGCCGCGGCGGTGAGGGGCGCCAGGGTCGCGCCGTCGAACAGCACGTCGCCGGGCACGACGAGGACGGAGTCGGGCCACGGGAGGGCCGCCGCCTCCTCGACGGACCGAAAGCACGGCACGCCGGGGCACCGGCCCGCGAGGAGCGCCGCCACCCGCCGGTCCTGCGGGCCCGCGAAAACCGCGACATCCGCAATGTCTGCGGCGCGCAGCGTGAGCACCGCGCGCACGACGAGCGGCAGCCCGCCCACCACCCCGAGAGCGCCCGGCGCGGACGCCACGACGAGCGCTCCCCCGACCTTTGCCATTCCCCGCCCGTTCCTCCTTCCCGGTTCCGCCGGAGCCGC
>CAZDYT010000909.1:0-1902 GCA_964509395.1 uncultured bacterium | reverse complement strand
CGCCCAGGGCCGGCTGAACCTCCTGTGCAGCCCCGACCCCGCCTGGTGCGAGGCGCTCAAGCGGGATTTCAGCAAGGCGAGCGGCATCCAGACGGAGTTCGTCCGGCTCAGCTCGGGGGCGGCCCTCGCGCGGATCCGGGCCGAGAAGGCCAACCCGACCTTCGACGTCTGGTTCGGCGGCAGCGGCGACTCCCACTGGGTGGCTCAGGCGGAGGGGCTGCTCGAGTTCTTCCGCCCGATGGCGTGGGGCGAGCTGCGGCCCCAGCTCACCCGCGTGGTCGACGGCCACTACATCCCGCTCTACGCCGGCCTCCACGGGTTCGGGGTGAACGAGAAGCTCCTCCGGGAGAAGAACCTGCCGGTCCCCCAGACCTGGAAGGACCTGGGTGACCCGAAGTACAAGGGGCTCGTTGCCATGCCGAACCCGAACACCTCGGGCACCGGCTACGTGATGATGACCACCATCGTGCAGATCTATGGCGAGGAGCCGGGCTTCGAGCTGCTCAAGGCGATCCACAAGAACGTCGCCCAGTACACGCGGAGCGGCGGGGACCCGAGCCTCCTGGCAGGCCGCGGGGAGGTCGCGATCGGCGTCTCCTTCGCCAACGACGTCGTGGAGCGGGCGCGGAAGGGCTTCCCGATCCGCTTCGTCGCCCCAAAGGACGGGATCGGCTACGAGATCGGGGCGCTCAGCCTGGTCAAGGGAGCCCCCAACCGGGCGACCGCCCTCCGGTTCATCGATTGGGCGCTGGACCCGGAGCACCAGAAGCTCGGCCCGCAGAACGGCGAGGTCTCCATCCAGTCTCACGGTCGGACGCCGATCGACCCCGACGTCCCGCGCTTCGAGGACGTCAGCGTCATCAACTACGACTTCGCCAGGTACGGGACGCCGGCCGTCCGCGACGCGCTGATCAAGCGCTGGACGGAGCAGGTCTTCCCCATCCCGCGCTGACGCGCGGCGAGGGCGCGCCGCCCCCGCCATGAGAGACAACGCGGCCGCGTGGTGGGCGGCGGTGGGCCTCGGCGCCTTCCTCCTCCTGCCCTGGTCGCGCGGGGCCGGCGTCGCGGGGCGTGCCGCGACGGGGGTGGCCCTCGCCGGGCAGCACTGGGCCGCCGCCGGCGTCGGGCTCACCCTCCTCGGCGCGCTCCTCCTCGCCCTCGGGCGCGCGAGGCGCGGCACCGGCCGGGCCCTGGCGCTCGTCGCCGGCGGCGGCACGGGGCTCGCGCTCGCGCTGGTGGTCGGAGGGACGGAGCCGTTCGGCGTCGGGGCGGTGGGGACGACGCTGAGCCTCCTCACCCTCGCCGGCCTCGCCCTCGGCCGGGCCGGGCTCGTCCGCGGCGGGGGGTTCGTCGGCGCGGCGATCCTCTGGGCCAGCCTCCTCGTGGGCCTCTTCATCGTCTACCCGCTCGCGGCGATGCTCCACGCGAGCGTCGTCGTCCGGGGCGAGGTCACGGCGAGCGCCCTCGCCAAGACGCTCGGCTCCCCCATCTTCCTCCTCCTCGCCCACGAGTCCTTGCCGGTGCCCGCGCGCCTGACCGCGCTCTGGGGCGGCGTGGCGGGCCTGGTGGCGGGCGTGGCGTGGGCGCTGCGGCGCCAGGGGCCCGTGGGCGGCATCGCCGCGCGGATCGTCCTCCTCGCCGCGAGCGGTGGCGTGGTCGGCCTCCTCTTCGGAGCGCGAGGCGCCCTGCGCAACAGCCTCCTCCTCGCCGCCCTCGTCGGCCTCGCGAGCACGGCCCTCGGCCTCGCCTTCGCCCTCCTGGACGCGCGGAGCCGGCTCCCGACGCGTCGGCTGCTGGCGCCGCTCACGGTGCTGCCCATCATCACGCCGGCCTTCGTCCTGGGGCTCGCCTTCATCTACCTCTTCGGGCGCCGCGGCTCCATCACCCACGGGCTCCTCGGGC
>CAZDYT010000908.1:0-1903 GCA_964509395.1 uncultured bacterium | reverse complement strand
CCGGCGACTGGGTGTAGGCGACGTAGCCGTTCACCTTGTTGCACAGCACGCCGCGTGTGAAGGGATGCTCGGCATCGCCCTGCAACCTCACGGCGCGCCCGTCCTCGACGGTGACGACCCAGCTACAGGTGTCCGGGCAATCCAGTGGGCACGCCCCCAGGACCCGATGGGTTCCGTCCGGAGCCATGCCCCTCGGATCAGATCGGCTGTTCACGGTGGTCACCCCCGTCACGCAAGAGAACCATGGGTGGGGTCGCCTCCACGCGCACGAGCCCCGCGCGACCGACGGCGACGAAGTTGGTCGTGGACTCGAGCCTGGTCGTGCCGGCGCCCGGGCGCAGGTTGAGCATCGTGGCAGCCGCCTCGACCGTGGCGGCCAGATCCATCAGGGTGCCACCGTGGAGGGCACCGCCCAGGCGGCGAGGTCGTCCCACATCGCCGAGTGTGCGGTGATGCGATGGGGGCTCGCCTCGAGAACACGGAGGCCCCAGAGCGCGGCCAGCGCCGCACTCAGCCTCTCGCTGATGGCGGTCGGATCCATGTTCACAGCCACCCCCCTGTGGGCATCGTCCACGCGGCTCGCGAGGAAATCAATTACCTCGAAGGTAATTGGCCGCCGGACGGTGTCCGGGTATAGTAGCGGCCGTGGAGGCCGGCCAGGGTACGAGCAGGCAGGCACGCGGAGTGACGGCGAGCCTGGTGGGGCGGTTGCTCAAGCAGTGGCGCAAGCAGCGCGCGATGAGCCAGCTCGGCCTCGCCGCGGAGGCTGGGATTTCGGCGCGCCACCTGAGCTTCCTCGAGACTGGCCGTGCCCAGCCCAGCCGCGACATGGTGCTGCTCCTCTCCCGCGTGCTCGAGGTGCCCCTGCGCGGCCGCAATGAGCTGCTCGCCGTCGCAGGGTATGCGCCGATCTATCGGGAGACTGCCCTGGACGCGCCGGAGATGGCGCAGGTGCGACGGGCGCTCGGCTTCATGCTGCGCCAGCAGGAACCCTATCCCGCCATGGTGCTCGATCGGCACTGGAACATTCTCATGTCCAACGAGGCTACGAGCCGGGTCATGGGCCTCTTCCTCGATCCGGCCGCGGCTGCGGCGGTGGGATCGCCCAATGCCATGCGGCTCTCCTATCATCCGCAAGGGCTTCGGCCCTTCATCGTCAACTGGGAAGCCACTGCGGCCGCCTTCATCCAATGGCTCCACCGCGATCTGCTGCGCACCGGCGACGCCGAGACACGCCACCTCCTCGATGAGCTCCTCTCGTATCCCGACGTCCCTCGCCAGTTGCGGACGCTCGACCTCGACGCTTCGGCGGTGCCGTTCCTCGCCATCGAGCTGTGCAAGGACGACACCCACCTCAGATTCTTCACCACCCTGGCGAGCCTCGGAACGCCCTATGACATCACGCTCCACGAGCTCAGGGTCGAGTGCTTCTTCCCCGCTGACGAGGCGACGGGGGAAGCCTGCCGACGGCTGGCCAGCCCATAGTCTCCCCGCTTTCCCTGCCTCCCCCTAGGGGAGAGGTACGATGTGGTTGCCCCCCTCTCCCTTGTTGAAAGTCGAGCGCAATCCCGCCTCCAGGCAATATGCCAAGCGGAAGGTTGAGTCCAACATTGATATAGAGCAGTCCAAGAGGATCCGTGAGGCGCAACGGGTTGTCGGCTGCGTAGGCGTAGAGGTTCGCATAGGTACCGGGTATGGGTGACCCTGCCAACCGTACAGGATCTTCGCCTGAGAACCGTCCCGCTGTCGGATAGTAGTACCGCGCCCGGTAGTAGTAGAGCCCCGTGGGCCCATCGTGTTCCGCTCTGAGGCCGGCCGGCAGCCCGAACGCGGCGCCACCCGCCTCATCAGTAGCGGCGGCGCGGCACCCGTCTCAACGCCCCGGGCCCGGTACCCCAGGCAC
>CAZDYT010000907.1:0-1907 GCA_964509395.1 uncultured bacterium | reverse complement strand
GTCTGGCTCGACCGGTGATCGAGGATCCCGGCACCGCCGGCTCGGGCGGCGGCGCCCGGGGGCCGGCGGGCCCCCATCACGGGCCCCGCCGGGAGGACCCCCTTGACGGCGGGCCGGCTCTGGCCGGACGATGGGGCACCACCGAGTGACCCCCCCTGGAGGGCTCGTCCCGGGTCGGCGTCCGGCGGGTAGCGAATCGGGGTCACCACGAACCACACCTCTGGAGGTGCCGCATGACGCACAGGACTTCCTTCCGAGTAGCCGCCACCGCGCTGATGGCGGTCGCGCTGGTCGTCCTCGGGATGGCGTTCGACGCCGATGCCCAGAAGCGGGGCGGCATCCTCCGCGTCGCCAATCTGGGCGAGCCGCCGGCCCTCGACGCCCACTGGACGACGGCCAGCCTGGTCGAAACCCTGGTGAACCACGTCTACGAGGGGCTGTACAGCCTCGACGACAACTACCGCCCGATCCCCATGCTCGCCGAGGGCATGCCGGCAGTCTCGAAGGACGAGCTGACCTACACCATCAAGCTCCGGCGGGGGGTCAAGTTCCACAACGGCAAGGAGATGACCGCCGAGGACGTGGTCGCGTCCCTCAGCCGCTGGGGCCAGCAGTCCCCCTACGGGAAGGCCCTGTATGCCCAGGTGGCGGACGTCCGGGGGGTGGACAAGTACACGGTCGAGCTGAAGCTCAAGGAGAAGTCCGCGATCGTCGTCATCTCGCTGGCGATCCCCAACGCCTTCGCGGCGATCTACCCGAAGGAGATCGCCGAGAAGTTCAAGCCCCAGGAGAAGGCCACCGAGTGGATCGGCACGGGGCCGTTCAAGCTGGCGGAGTGGAAGCCCGACCAGTACATCCGGATGGTCCGCTTCGACGACTACAAGTCGCGCCCCGAGCGGCAGAACGGCTACGGCGGCGGGAAGACCGTCTACGTGGACGAGGTCCGGTGGATTCCGGTGCCGGAGGTGGCCACCCGGGGGGCGCAGATGGAGACGGGCGAGGTCGACATCGCGGACGACCTCAATCTGGATCAGTACGACCGGCTCAAGGCGAACGCCAACGTCCTGCCGATCATCGTGAAGCCGTACTACTGGCTGGTCGCGGTCTTCAACAAGAAGGAAGGCCTGATGACGAACCAGAAGCTGCGGCAGGCGTGGCAGGCCGCGATCGACATCGAGCCGATCATGAAGAGCGTGGCAGCCGGCAAGCCCGAGTTCTACCGGATGGACTCGAGCCTCGCCCCTGCCGAGATCCGCGAGTGGCACGTGAAGGTCCTGGGGCTGCCGTGGAACGAGCACAACAAGGAGAAGACCAAGAAGCTGCTGCGGGAGGCGGGGTACAAGGGGGAGCCGATCCGGTTCATGACGACGCAGGAGTACAAGTGGATGTACGACTTCGCCATCGTGACCAAGCAGCAACTGGAGGACGCGGGGTTCACCATCGACCTCCAGGTGGTGGACTGGGCGACGCTGGTGAAGCGACGGAACAACCCGAAGGAGTACGACGTCTTCACCACCGGGATGGGGAACTTCTACGACCCGACGCATCACATCTACCTCGGCCCGAACTGGCCCGGCTGGACCTCCGATGAGGAGATCGTGAAGCTGCAGGCCGACATGGCCCGGGAGACCGACCCGAAGAAGCGCGTTGCCCTGTGGGAGCAGCAGCACAAAGTGTTTTACGAGAAGGTCCCGGTCATCCGCTACGGCGATCTGTTCGGCCTGCGGGCGATCCGGAAGACCGTGAAGGGCTTCAACGATAAGACCGAGCGGATCCGCGTCTGGGGCGTCTGGCTCGAGAAGTAGTGTCCCACGCGGAGATCGGCGGGGGCGGCCGCCATCGCGGCGGCCCCGCCGCCCGCCGGTGACCGCCTACCTCGTCCGTCGGCTCCTGGCGCTCATCCCCGT
>CAZDYT010000906.1:0-1908 GCA_964509395.1 uncultured bacterium | reverse complement strand
CGATCGCGGGGCGCGGGGTGTACCCCTGGTTCGCGTCCGCGAGCAGGATCACGTCGGGGCCGACGACGCGCCGGACGGCCTGGGCGGCCCGCCCGTCCGCGTCCGGGTCCACGCCCACCTTCATCTTGAGGGCTCGAAAGCCCGGGGCGATGATCCGCTCCGCCTCGCGGCGGTACGCGCGGTACGGATCCCGCCCGGGCTTGAGAAAGGGCCCGCCGGCGTACGCGGGCACCCGAGTCCGGATGGGCCCGCCGAGGAGCCGCGCGATGGGCTGGCCGAGGGCCCGCCCGCGCAGGTCCCAGAGCGCCATGTCCACGGCGGAGAGCGCCATGAGGCCGGGGCCCTGGCGCTCGTAGCCGAGGCGCGCGTGCATCGCCGCCCACAGGCGCTGGTACTCGAAGGGATCCTGCCCGAGAACCGCGGAGGCGAGCGCCGTCTCGATGATCGTCCAGGCGGCCGCCGGCGAGTGCCACGTCTCGCCCCAGCCGGAGATGCCCTCGTCGGTGCGAACCTCCACGAGCAGCGCGCTCCGGCGGTCGAAGAACGCGATCGCGTTCCCCTGCGGCTCCGGAAGTCGGCACTCGACGAAGTAGAGGCCGAGGCTCGTGATCTTCACGTCAGCGCCACCCCCCAGAGCCCCCAGGTAGCACCCGGCGGGAGGCCGTGTCAACCCCGCGGCGCGTCTTACGAGTACGCGCCGCTGACCCGAGTGGTCCACCGGGCGCGGGCCCGAGCGTGACCCGCGCTCAGCGCTCCGCGATCCCGCGCGACGAGGACACCGCCGTGGTCCGCCTCGGCACGCGCGAGACCACGCTCACCAATCTCCGGAAGGCGTTCTGGCCGGCCCTCGGCCTGACGAAGGCCGACCTCCTCCGCTACTACCTCGAGGTGGGACCCGCGCTCCTCCCTCACCTCCGCGACCGCCCGATGGTGATGAAGCGGTATCCCGACGGCGCGGCCGGATCGTTCTTCTTCATGAAGCGCGCGCCGACGCCGCGGCCGGACTGGATCGAGACCTGCGCCATCGAGCACCGCTCCGGCAAGGTGATCCCCTTTCCCTTGATCCAGGATCCGCTCGCCCTGCTCTGGGTCGTGAACCTCGGGTGCATCGACCTGAACCCCTGGTACGCGCGCTGCGATGAGCCGGACCGCCCGGACTTCCTCCACTTCGACCTCGACCCGACGCCCGGCGCCACGCTCGCCCACATCGCCGAGGTCGCGCACCTCGTCCGCGAGATGCTGGCGGAGCTCGAGATCTCCCCGTTCGTGAAGACGAGCGGCTCCCGCGGCCTCCACGTCTATGTCCCGATCGTGCGCGGGCCCACGCAGAAGCAGGTGTGGACCCTCGCCAAGGCGCTCGCCCTCGAGCTGGCCCGCCGGCACCCGGCGCTCGTCACCACGGAGTACCGGGTCACGCGGCGGCCGCCGAAGCACGTCGTCGCGGACTACAACCAGAACGCCTGGGGACGCACGCTCGCCTCCGTCTATTCGGTCCGGCCGACGCCCCACGCGACCGTGTCGACGCCGCTCACGTGGGACGAGGTCGGACGCGGGCTCCGGATGGGCGCGTACCGGATCGACACGGTGCCGGCCCGTCTGCGCGCGCGCGGCGACCTCTGGAAGCCGCTCTTGGAGGCGCGCCGGGCCAACGTCGAGCCGCTCGTGGCCGTGGCCGACCGCTGGCTCCGGCGCGGCGCGGCCATCCCCGGCGGCCCGCTCGCCGGCGGTCCCGTGCCGTCGAAGCGGAACCCCGGGCGCTCCCGCCGCCAGCGCCCGGCCTAGCGCGAACTACTCGCGAAGGCCACGCGGGATGCGGAAGGCCGCGCGGGTGACGCGGCGGACGGGGCGCCCCGCGGCGCGGAGCGCACCGCGACACGCCGCGGGAGGTCCCTTGCCCGGTCACGCGCG
>CAZDYT010000905.1:0-1908 GCA_964509395.1 uncultured bacterium | reverse complement strand
CTCGCGGACGTCCCGGCCTTGATCGGCCGGCGAACGGATCGGGCCTGCCTCCCCCGGGGGCTGGTCAGGACGGGTGGCGCCGTCGAACGCGTTGGCAGGATCATGGCTTGCGCCCGATTACGGCATAGTCCTGCGCGCCCCAGAGGAGGTCGTTGAGGCGGGTGAAGTTGTCGTTCAGCACCTCGAGGAAGGCCTCCTCGTAACGGCGCATGAACCAGAGCGGCTCGAGCGGCTGGAGCTTCATCTCCGGAGGGTAGGGATTCACGTAGCGCGCTTCGACGTCGCGGAACCCGGCGGCCTCGAGGACGAACCGGGCGGCCTCCGGGTGGATCGGCTTCAGGTGGGTGAGATCCACGTAGAAGGCGCCCGAGAAGACCGTCAGGCAGGCCGGGTTCGGTGTCTCGCAGAGCAACACGCCGCCGGGCCGGAGCTTCGCGTGGGCCAGCCGGACCAGCGCGACGAACGCCTCCGGGTGCACGTGCTCGATCACCTGGGCGCAGAACACCCCGCCCAGGGACCCGTTCGGCAACTCCATCAGGTAGGCGAGGGCATCGGCCTGCTCCACGTCGAGGTCTGCCTCGCGGCAGGTGGCGACCATGCCCGGGTCCGTGTCGATCCCGTGGGCTTCGATCTTCGCCTCGCGGCAGAGCGCCAGGAACTCGCCACGCCCGCACCCCACGTCGAGGATCGGCCCTGTCCGGAAGAGGTCCAGGTACGCGCGCTGGCGCTCGCGGATCTCCTCGCGGCTCCCGCGGTGGCGGTCCTCGAAGCGGAGGTACGCCTGAGCCGGCAGCGTGCCCAGCCCCGGCGGCACGACCGGCCGCGGGGGGAGCGCGACGGCGCCTCCGGCCGCGCGCGTGCGCTCCACGGCGCCCCGGACGCTCTGCAGGTCGGCCCCGAGCGCCTCGACCCGGTGCGCCAGCTCGCGGTGGCGCGTGAGCGTTTCCGCGTGCTCCACCGTGAGCCGCTCGTGCATCGCCAGGGAGAGCTCCTCGGTCTTGCGCTCGAGCCTCGCGATCCCCTCCCGCACGGGGAGGACGAAGGCGTTGAGAAGACGGATGAGGGTGCCGTTGAAGTCGATCTGGCGGGAGAGCACCAGCGTGATGTAGGGCTTGGTCAGGAGGCGGAGCAGGCGCTTCACGCCGACGATGACGAGGCCGATGACCTTCCGGTGCGAGGTGATCCGCGGCTCGGCCGCCGTGTCCCAGGCATCGTTGAGGGCGGCCAGGTGGTGCTCGAGCTCGCCCTGGAAGCCCGGCAGGACCTCCGTCACCTCGAGCTCCATCTGCGCGATTCGGCGGACCTCCTCGTCGGAGTAGAAGCCGGACGCCCGCCGCTGGCGCACGCGCTCCTTGATCTCCTCCATCAACTGCGCGACGTCGACCTTCGGCGCGGTCGCGTCCACCGGGTCGGTGTCCACCTATCGTCCTCCGCCGTCGGGGAGCCGCCACGCGTGCGCCAAGCGCGCCACGCCCGTGTCCCTGATCCGCGAGCGCACGGCGAACGCGTAGAGCCGGCTGTGGTAGTCGTACGGGTGGCCGTCGCGCGCGTGGACGGCCACGTCGAGGAGATACTCGCCCTCGATGAGGTCGAGCCGATGGACCTCCACGCTCACTTCGCTCTCGCCCACGATCTTGCCCAGCCCAAGGCCGTCGATCGCCGTGTTGGTCCCATAACAGCAGACCCCATCTCTCCGGAACACGCCGATGCCGAACACGGGATCCTCGACCGGGCGCGGCGCCCGAAAGGCGAGTCGGATCGTGCAGGACTCACCCGCGTCGTAGAGGTAGCGCTCCTGCCCGCTCCGGTCGGTCAGGCGGACGCGGGTGATCTCCACCTCGCGGCTCCCCCAGCGCTGCGCCGTCCCCGCGGCCGCCTCCGCCTCGGCCTCCCGGTGCTCGGCCCCGA
>CAZDYT010000904.1:0-1908 GCA_964509395.1 uncultured bacterium | reverse complement strand
CGCTCCGCCAGATTCCGATCATCGTGGTGACCTCCTACGCGCTGAGCGGCGACGACGTGAAGGCGTTCGAGGCCGGGTGCGACGCATACGTGACGAAGCCGTTCAACCCGCGCCAGCTCCTGGCCAAGGTCCGCGAGTACCTGCCGTAGGAGGGTCCGCCGGGAGCCCGCCGTGAGAACGCCGCCGCGGATCCTCATCGTCGACGACATGCCCGCCAACCTGCATATCCTTCAGCTCCGTCTGGCCGTCCATGGTTACGAGATCCTCACGGCGACCGATGGGGAGGAGGCGCTGACCGTCGCGCGAGAGAAGCAGCCGGACCTGATCTTGCTCGACGTCATGATGCCGAAGATGGACGGTCTCGAGGTGTGCCGACAGCTGAGATCGGACCCCTCCCTGCCGTTCATCCCGATCATCATGGTCACCGCCAAGGCGGACTCGAAGGACATCGTGGCCGGGCTCGAGGCGGGCGGCGACGAGTACCTGACGAAGCCCGTCGACCAGGCGGCGCTGGTCGCCCGGGTGAAGTCGATGCTGCGGATCAAGAACCTCCACGATACGGTCCAGGCCCTGGCCACCCAGCTCGCCGAGTGGAACCGCACCCTCGAGCAGCGCGTCCGGGAGCAGCTCACACAGCTCGAGCGGCTCGGGCGGCTCAAGCGCTTCTTCTCGCCGCAGCTCGCCGAGCTGATCGTGGCCGGCGGCGCCGAGGATCCGCTCCGGACGCACCGGCGGGACGTGACGGTGGTCTTCCTGGACCTCCGGGGCTTCACGGCGTTTGCCGAGACCGCCGAGCCCGAGGAAGTCATGGGTGTCCTGCGCGAATACCACGCGGCGATGGGCGGGCTGATCCTCGCCCACGAGGGGACGCTCGAGCGCTTCACCGGGGACGGGATGATGGTCTTCTTCAACGACCCGGCGCCGGTGGAGGACCCGGCAGCGCGGGCGATCCGGATGGCGCTGGCGATGCGGGAGCGGGTGGGGGCGCTGACGGCCAAGTGGCGCAAGCAGGGGTACGAGCTGGACTTCGGGGTGGGGATCGCGCAGGGCTATGCGACGATCGGCGCCATCGGCTTCGAGGGGCGCTGGGACTACGGGGCGGTGGGCACTGTCACCAACCTCGCCGCGCGCCTCTGCGGCGAGGCTAGGCCCGGGCAGATTCTCATCTCCCAGCGCGTCCTGGGAGCGGTCGAGGAGCTGGTAAAAGCCGAGCCCGTGGGCGAGCTCGTCCTCAAGGGCTTCCTCAAACCGGTGCCCGCGTTCAACATGGTGCGGCTGAAGAAGTAGGGCCGACGCGAGGTCCACGCTTCGGGCGCCGGAGCCACCAAGTGGCACCTCGTGCTCGAGCGCGGGCGAGCGTATACTGAACGCTCGGTCATGCACGTTCACCTCGTCAGCCTCGGGTGCCCCAAGAACCAGGTCGACGCCGAGCTCATGCTGGGCGCCCTGGCGCGGGCCGGGGCCACGCCCGTGGACAGCCCGGCGGCGGCCGACTGCCTCATCGTCAACACCTGCGCCTTCATCGAGCCGGCGAAGGCCGAGTCGATCGAGACGATCCTCGAGCTGGCCGAGTGGAAAACGAGGGCCGCGGGCCGCCGGCTGATCGTCACCGGGTGCCTCTCCCAGCGCTATGGCGCGGAGCTCCTCACCGAGATGCCCGAGATCGATGCGATCCTCGGGACCGGGGAGCTCCACCGGATCGTGGACGTGGTCCGCGGTCTCGACGCGCGCCGCGAGTGGGTGACGGGCGCGCCGCCGGGCTACGTCTACCCCGCCGAGGCGCCCCGCGTCCGGCTCGGCCGCGTGCCGTACGCCTACGTGAAGATCGCCGAGGGGTGCGACATGGGCTGCACCTTCTGCGCGATCCCGCTGATGCGCGGCCGCCACCGGAGCCGGCCGCTCGGCGAC
>CAZDYT010000903.1:0-1909 GCA_964509395.1 uncultured bacterium | reverse complement strand
GACCGAGCGACCCCCCGCTAGTGCCTGGATGTATCGGGTCGGACACGGGTACCGGATGGGCGGCTCCACTCGATCCATCGTCCGTGGGGATGGGCCAGTGCCAGCGGCCTGCTATTCTGAGTGATCACGAAATGCAGGGTCGGTCGAGGCGATGGATCGGAGGCCACGATTCCCGGCGCCTCGTTGGCGACCCAGACGGCATCCAGCCGCTTCACGCACTCGATGAACCGAGACCGCCGCTCTTGCGAGAGGTAGGCCAGTGTGGCTGAGTGGAAGACGATCAGGCTGGCCCCTGCGGGAGCCTCGCGCGCGGCCGCGCCAAGGTCATCGACCGCATCCCCGCGGATGAGCCTGGGACGAACCCGCCTGGCCACCTCGAGCGCGGACCGCAAGCGCGCAAGCCGGTCTGGAGCATCGGGCCAGACGCAGGCCTCGAGCCAGCGGATCTGGGCCTCATCGTCCAGATCAACAGGCTCGCGGTCCAGACCCAGCCGCCAAACGACCTGCGGCAACTTTGCGGGCACGGGTACCGCCCCACGGGTGAAGCACGGGACCTCCACACCGCCTGTCCCGAGGGTAGCGCCCACCTCCCCTGTGTATCGGTAGCTGTAGTGGTCAAGGAGCAAAGCGAGCCCGGCCGCAGCCCCCACCTCGAGGAGGGCGAGCGGTTGGGGCAGGGCCGCGAGGACCGGTAAGAGCACGGCGCAGCGGCCGACCTCGTTGGTCTGGGTCCCGTGCGCCCGCATTGCGGCGAGCACCTCCGGACCGCGTGCGAGCACGAAGGACCTGAATGCTCGATACGACTCCCAGGGGGCGCCCAGAAACCGCGCGGCGGCGAAGAAGAGGTTAGGCTGGGTATCTTCGGCCCGAGCGATGACGGCCAGGATCTCGGGGTCACCAGCCACGCCAGAGGCGAGTGCCGTGTAGGCCGGGGAGTCCTCTCGGCACTCAACCTCCGCAAACCGTCTAAATCGCGCCGCGAGAACTCCCGGCTTCACGGTAGGAAGTTCTCCTGGATCGCCCGCTTCTAGGGACTGTCCGTTGTCCTCGCAAGAATCCCGAGGAACGCCTGCCAGGGCCCGACCGCCTCGGCGTGCTGGCGCGCGAGCACGTTGACGATCTGGCCGATGTGGTTCAGGTCATGGATCGCCCACGTCGCGAGAAGCTGGCCCAGGGTGACCGATCCGAAATCGGGATGCCGGCCCCGGCGGGTGAGATCCGCGGCGACCAGCCGCAACTCATCGAGATCCCGCAGGCTCCGCGCCCGGGCACTCGCGAACTCGTCGAGCACCTCCGCGATGCTCCTGCCCTTCGACTTCTCCACGAATCCGAAGCGGTCGAACGGCGGGAACGCGGCCGACTCCCCGTGTTTGATGAGGTGTCGAATGCGGGGGATCCAGTTCGCCTCCTCCGCCTCGATGAGGTGCCCCACCACGTCGAAGCTCGACCAGGTGTCCGGGCCCTCGTTCTCGTGGACCCACGCCTCGGGGAGCCCGCGCAGGAGAGAGTCAAGAACCTGCGGGGTCCGGCGAAGGAATGTCTTAGCCTCATCGAGTTCGATTCGTTGCATGAGCCACCCCTCTCGTCGCTCAGCTCTTCTTGGGCGTCTGCGCCATGAAGCCGCCGAGCTGGGGCACGACCTTCGTGCCCTTGCACTTGGGGCACTTGACCTTCGTCTTCTCCCGCTCGGAAATGGTCATGGTGAGCTCGAAGGGCTTTTTGCACTTCTCGCACAGGAACTCGTAGCGTGGCATGGACCTCTACTCTCCCTTCCTCGGTCTCCCCCGGCGCCAGCGACCCGCCATCTCCGCCTTCGCCCTCCGCCCCCGCGGCTTCTCGAGGTAGAAGCTCACCGCCCCCTCCTCGACACGGAAGGGGAACCGGATGAAGGTAGGCGCCGCAAAGCATG
>CAZDYT010000902.1:0-1912 GCA_964509395.1 uncultured bacterium | reverse complement strand
GCTCGTGGTAGAGGGCGTCGTTGGCTTTGCCTCCGAAGGCCAGCACGACGAGGTCCGCCTCGAGGAGGGTTTCGACGCCGGAGTAGGTGTGACGGGTCCGGACCCCCTCCGGGACGATCTCGGCGGCGACGGTCAGAGGCTGGAGCGTGACCCCGTGCCCGTAGAGGCGCCCGTAGAGGTCCGAGCGCAGGCCCTCGTCGATGTCCTCGCCCACCGTGAAGTCTCGGGAGATGACGGTGACCTGGCACCCCCGGCCCGCGAGGAAGTCCGCGGTCGTCGGCGCGGCGAAGTGGCCGTCCTCGTCGACGATCGCGCATCGCCGGCCCGGGACCACCCGGCCCATCAGGACGTCGACCGTCGTCGTGACGTGCGGGAGGTCGACGCCGGGGATGCCGGGGATCCGAGGCGTCGCGCCGGTCGCCACGATCACCGCCTCCGGGGCCTCGGCCAGGACGTCGGCCGCGGTGGCCGGCGTGTTGAGCCGGATCTCCACCTTGAGCTTCCGGAGCTGGCCGCTGAGCCACGTGACGATCGCCGCGTAGTCCTCGCGCTTCGGCGCGCGCGCCGCCGCCAGGACCTGCCCGCCGAGGGCCGGCGCGGCCTCCAGCAGGATGACCCGGTGGCCGCGAAGGGCCGCCACCCGCGCCGCCTCGAGTCCGGCCACGCCCCCACCGGCCACGACCACCCGCTTCGGCCGATCCGCCGGGCGGATCTCGGCGAGCTCGGCCTCGCGCCCGATGACCGGGTTTTGCACGCACGTGATCGCCTTGCCCTGGCGCAGGCGACCGATGCACCCCTCGCTGGCGCCCACGCAGACCCGGATGTCCTCGAGCCGGCCTTCCATCGCCTTCGTCGGCAGCTCGGGGTCGGCGATCAGGGCCCGGGTCATGCCAACCAGGTCGCAGACGCCGGCGGCCAGCGCCGCCTCGGCCTGTTCGGGCGTGACGATGCGCCCCGCCACGATGACCGGCGCCCGGACGACGGCGCGGGTCATCGCCGCCAGGTCGTTGTAGAGCCCGTGGGCATGGTAGAGGGAGGGTGTGACCATCGCCTCGTATCGGAGGGTCTCGGTGTTGGACCCGCTCACGATCCAGTAGTCCACCAACCCGAGGGCGTCCACCCGGCGCGCGATCTCCAACAGCTCTTCGCGGCCGAGCCCCCCGGGGACGAAGTGGTCTCCGCTGTGCCGCGCGCCGACGATGAAGTCCCGGCCGACCGCCTCGCGCACGGCCCGGAGCACCTCCCGGCCGAGGCGCAGCCGGTTGTCGAGGCTCCCCCCGTACTCGTCGGTCCGCTTGTTGGAGAGCGGCGAGAGGAAGTTCTCGAGGAGATGGCCGCCGTAGAACGGGATGTCGCAGCCGTCGAACCCGCCCTGTTTGAGCCGTACGGCGGCGGCCGCCCAGGCGTCGACGACCTCCCGGATCTCCCGCGTGGTCATGACGTGGGGCCACTCGCGGTGCCGCTCCTCGCGGGTGTCGGAGGGCGCCCAGAGCGGGACCCCGGAGTACCACGAGTGGCCCCGCCGGCCGCGGTGGGAGATCTGCGAGAGGCAGAGCGCGCCGTGACGATGGATCGCCTCGCTCATGCGCTGGAACTGCGGGATGACGCCGTCGTCCCAGTTGTTCACCTCGCCCCAGTCGTTCACCGAGGTCGGGTGGATGCTGGAGGAGCCGAACATCATCACCACGGCGCAGCCGCCCTTGGCCTTGGCTTCGTGGTACCGGATGTAGCGGTCGGTGATGCCGCCCCGCTCGCCGAAGGCAGCGCCGTGCGGCGTCGAGACGATCCGGTTCTTCGCCACCAGGGGGCCGAGCTTGATGGGGCTGAACAACCGCCGGAACGGCGTCGCCATGGCGATCTCCCGTGTCGATGGGGCCCCCTCTCCCGCGAGGAGAGGGGGCCGGTCCCGCTA
>CAZDYT010000901.1:0-1916 GCA_964509395.1 uncultured bacterium | reverse complement strand
GGCGGGGCTGTTCCTGAGCAGCACAGCGGTGGGGAGGGTGGCGCTGCGGTTCGGGACGCCCGAGCAGGGGTGGGTCGACGGCATGACCGTGTCTGAGGCGAAGGGGTACCTGGCGGAGGGAACCCACTTCGCCAGGGGGAGCATGGCCCCGAAGATCCAGGCGGCGATCTCCTACGTGGAGGGCTCCGGGGGGACGGCCGTCATCACGAACCCCGACAACGTGGAGCGGGCGCTGGCCGGGGAGACGGGCACGCGCATCACTCCCGGGTCGCGGCTGACCTTCCGACCGGATCTGGGCTGAGGAAATCCCACACGTCCTTTGCTTCCCCTGGCACCCTCCGCGAGACGGGTATGAACCCGGGGAGGAGGGGACGTGTCCGACCGAGTGGAGCGGCGCAGGCGCCTGACGCTCGAGCAGAAGTGGCAGGTGTTCCTGGAGGCGTCGCGCAAGAACGCCACCGATGCCGAGGTGTGCCGACGCTGGGGCATCACGCCCTGGCAGCTTCGGGCGATCCGCGAACGAGTGAAGCAGGGGGCCAAGGACGCTCTTGCTAGCGGCCCCGGTCGGCCCCGGCGCGACCCCGAGATCACCGAGCTGGAACACGAGGTGGAGCGCACGTCGAAGGCCCTGAAGGAGCTCGCCATCGAGAACACGCTGCTGCGGGGAAAAGTCAACGGCGGCTGATCGGGCCCATCCGGGGAAAGCGGCTGTCCGCGGAGATCAAGCTCGCCATCGTCCGGGCCGTCTGCGCCGCGAAGGACGCGGGGTTCACCATGGAGCGGGCTTGCCAGGTGATCATGCTCGACCCCCGGAGACTGCGCAGGTGGATGGGAAGAGTCCCGATCTCCCGGGTACCTGAGTACTGCCCGGTCGCGAAAACGGCTCCTGGAGCTTCTCAGCGCGCCGTTTCAGCGCACGAGCCCCCGGAGACGCTCGTTTCGGAGCTCACGCCGGCCTCCCTCGCCGATCGCCCGCCCATTGCCCGGACCGTTCCGCACCGGCTCACCCAGGCCGAGCGCGAGGAGATCCTTCGGGCCGCGGACGAGGAGCGCCTCGCTCACCTGCGCCATCGCAAGCTCTGCCACCAGCTCTCCCGCGAGGGCAGGGTGTACTGCTCGGAGTCCTCGGTGCTGAGAGTGCTGCGAGCGGCGGGCAAGGTCCCCCGCTACATCCGCCGGCACCGACCGGAGCGGCCGCGTTCTCAGGACCGGGCCTCGAAGCCGAACACCTGCTGGGACTACGACCTCACGGAGTTCCCCACCCTCGCCGGCCCCTACTTCCTGGTCCCGGTCCTTGACCGGTGCTCGCGCAAGATCGTGGGGCGCTACTTCGGTCCCGAAGCTGTCTCCGCCTCGGTGCAGACCGCGTGGGGGAAGTCGCTCGCCGACGAAGGCCTCCTCGCCGAGGAGGGACCGGAGCTTCCCGACGCCCACTCCGATCGGGGGACCCAGATGACCTCTCGGTCGACGCAGTCGTTCTTCGCCGACCTCGGGATCGCCCAAACGTTCTCCCGGCCGAGAACGCCGACAGACAACGCCTCCTGCGAGTCCTGGATGGCCACGCTCAAGTGCGAGCGGCTGTACGAGGCCGACACCGCGGAGATGACGCCCGAGGAGGTCGAGTCGATGATCGACCGGTTCATCGACTACTACAACAACGAGCGCCTGCACCAGGGCCTTCAGTTCGTCACACCGGCCGACCGGCACGAGGGACGTCATGTCGCGATCATCGCGGCAAGGAAGGAGGGGATGCGCCGGGCACGAGAGCAGAGGAAGATGGCGGCGTACGGAGGGGCCGGGGAGGTCAGGTGAGCGTGGGAATTTCCTCACTGATTCCGGTCAAAGGGTCTGGCGCGGTCCACGACGCCTCCAGAGCTCCTTGCCGTTTGCGGTGGCATACGCGATCGTTAGCAGGT
>CAZDYT010000900.1:0-1918 GCA_964509395.1 uncultured bacterium | reverse complement strand
GCCGCTCCCTTCTCGGAGGGCCGGCGACGACCGAGGACGACGCTAGGCGAAGTTAATTGGACCCGCACTAGTCCGGGCGCGGGCTTCCGCGAGCAGTTCGAGAAGCCGGTTCGGGCTGAGCGGCATCTCGCGCACCCGGACGCCGAAGGGGGCCAGGGCGTCCTCGACCGCCTCGGCGACCAGCGCGGGGACGGGGATCGCCCCGGCCTCGCCCACGCCCTTGACGCCGAGCGGGTTCAGGGGGGAGGGCGTCTCGAGGTGCCCGATCTCGATCTCGGGCACCTCCGCCGCGGTGGGCATCAGAAAGTCCATGAAGCTCCCCGAGAGGAGCTGGCCGCCGGCATCGTAGACCAGCTTCTCGTAGAACGCCCCGCCGATCCCCTGGGCCACGCCCCCGTGGATCTGTCCTTCCACGATCGTCGGGTTCACCATCGTGCCGCAGTCGTGCTGGACGACGTACTTCACGAACGTGAGGTGGCCGGTCTCCACGTCCACCTCGACGAGGGCGGCGTGACAACCGCTGGCGAACGTCGCCTGGGGCGGCGCGTAGTAGCCGCGCGCCTCGAGCCCCGGCTCCTCGTCCTCCCGCAGGACCGCGCCCCGGCGCGGCTTCACGAGCTTGAGGGCGGCGTCGGCCGCCTCCTTGCCATACGCGTACCGGATGGGGTCGGCCACGGTCGCGAGCGCGCCGAGCGTGAGGCGGCGGCTCGGCATGCCTTTGACCCGCACCGCGCCCTCGGCCAGCTCGAGGTCGTGCGGCGAGACCTCCAGGAGATCGGCGGCGAGCCGCAACGCCTTCTCCCGCACCCTGCGGGCGGCGATCCCGACCGCGTTGCCGGCCGTCACGAGCGCGCGGCTCGCGAACGTGCCGGCTCCCCAGTTGAACCGGCTCGTGTCCCCGGTCACGACCGTGACGTCGGTCGGGTCGCAGCCGAGCGCGTCCGCCACGATCTGCGCAAAGGTCGTCTGGTGTCCCTGGCCCTGAGTCGTCAGCCCGGTCGCGACGAAGACCTTCCCGCTCGGCTCGACGCGCACGTGCGCGCCCTCGTACGGCCCGATCCCGGTCCCCTCCACGTAGCACGCGAGGCCGAGGCCGAGATACCGCCCTTCCGCGCGCGCGGCGGCCTGCCGCGCCCGGAAGTCGCGGAAGCCCACCATGTCGAGCGCCATCTCGAGGCCCGCGGGATAGTCGCCGCTGTCGTAGCGGGTCGGGCCGCCGTCCTGGAAGGTCAGCCCGACGTCCCAGGGGAACTCGTCGGGCTGGATGAAGTTCCGCCGGCGCACCTCGGCCGCCTCGAGGTCGAGCTCGCGTGCGATGCGCCCGATAGCCCGTTCCATCACGAACGCCGCGTGGGGCCGCCCCGCCCCCCGGTACGGCGTCACCATGACCTTGTTCGTGTAGACGACGTCGAACTCGACGTCGTAGTGCCGAATCCGATAAGGGCCCGGGAGCTGCGTCGCGGTGATGAGCGGGACGACGATGCCGTACGGGGTGTAGGCGCCGGCATCGTGGAGAAACCGATCCCTCAGGCCGAGGATCCGCCCGGCCTCGTCCGTCGCGACCTCGACCTCGTGGAGCTGTCCCCGCTCCTGACTGGCGCTCGTCAGATGCTCGAGGCGATCCTCGATCCACTTGACCGGCCGCCCCAGCTGGATCGCGGCGTAAGGGACCAGAATCTCCTCCGGGTAGAAGAGCATGATCTTCGTGCCGAAGCCGCCCCCGACGTCCGGGGCGATCACCTCGACCTTGAACTCCGGCAGGCCGAAGAGGCGCGCGAGCCCGTTCTTGATCGGCAGCGGCGCCTGGGTCGAGATCCAGGCGCGCAGCGTGTTGGTCCGCGGGTCGTATTCGGCCACCACACCCCGCGTCTCGATGGGGCTCCCGCCGCTCCGCTCGATGAAGAGCCGCTCGCGGAAG
>CAZDYT010000899.1:0-1925 GCA_964509395.1 uncultured bacterium | reverse complement strand
CGCCTCGGCCTTCAGCGCGGCGGTCGCCCGGGCCGGGCCTCAGGCGAAGCACGCCTCCAACGGCGTCGGCGGCTCCCCGAGGGCCTCGGCCACGCGGGGGTGAACGATCCGCCCGCCCCACACGTTGAGGCCGCGCGCCAGGGCCGGGTTCTCCCGCGCCGCGGTCACCACGCCCTTGGTGGCCAGCTCCAGCACGTACGGCAGGGTCGCGTTGGTCAGCGCAAACGTGGAGGTGCGGGGGACGAGGGCCGGCATGTTCGCCACGCCGTAGTGCACGACGCCGCCCACCTTATAAATGGGCTCGAGGAGCGTCGTGGGCCGGACGGTGGCGACGCAGCCCCCCTGGTCGACCGCCACGTCGACGATCACCGCGCCCTCCTTCATCCGCCGCACCTTCGCCTCGGTCACGAGCACGGGGGCTCGCGCGCCGGCGATGAGGACGGCGCCGATGAGAAGGTCCGCGCGCTGCAGGACCTGGTCGATGTTGAAGCTGTTCGAGACGAGCGTGACCACCTGGCCGCGGAAGAGGTCGTCCACGTAGCGCAGCCGGTCGAGGTTCACGTCCAGGATCGAGACGTCCGCCCCCAGCCCCACCGCGGTCTTGGCCGCGTTGAGCCCGACGGTTCCGGCGCCCAGGATCACGACGTTGCCGGGCGGGACGCCCGGGACGCCGGAGAGCAGGATCCCGCGGCCGCCGTGGGCCTTCGCGAGGTAGAAGGCGCCCTCCTGCACGGCCAGGCGCCCCGCCACCTCGCTCATGGGCGTCAGGAGCGGCAGGCTCCCGTCCGGCCGCTCCACCGTCTCGTACGCGATCCCGATCACCTTGGCCCGGCGGAGCGCGTCCGCGAGCTCGGGCGCGGGGGCCAGATGGAGATACGTGAAGAGGATCTGTCCCGGCCGCAGCCGGGCGCACTCCTCCGGGAGCGGCTCCTTGACCTTCAGGACGAGATCCGCGTCGGCCCAGACCCGGTCGACCTCGCAGAGGGTGGCGCCGACCGCCGCGTACTCGTCGTCGTGGATGCTGCTCCCCGTTCCCGCGCCGCGCTCCAGCAGGACGCGCTGGCCGGCCTCCGCCAGGACCCGCGCCCCCGCCGGCGTGAGGGCGACGCGCTGCTCGCCGGGCTTGATCTCCCGCGGCACCCCGACGATCACGCTCGCGCTCCGCCTTCGCCCACTATTTGATCGCCTCCACGAACAGACTCTCCTGCTCCCGGCGGTCCAGCTCCACGATCTCGGGGTAGGGGCTCCGGGTGGTCTTGTAGCGAGAGCGGCTCACGTGACGAAAGCCGGCCCTGTGCAGGAGCTCCTCGATGAACGCGTGCGTGAACATGCTCCGGGAGTGGCCGTACCAGAGCATCTGGACGATCAGCTTGCCGCCCAGGCTCCGGGCGTCCTCGTCCGGGACGTGGAAGTACCCGCCGTCGTTCTGCCGGTAGGCCTCGATGCCCTTGTCGAGATCCGGCAGCCCCAGCCGCAGCACGCCAGCCGGCTTGAGGACCCTCCGCAGCTCCCCGAGCGCCGGCACCAGATCGCGGTAGGCCAGCTCCTGCAGCGCGTGGATGCTCACGACGTAATCGAGGCTCTCGCCCGGGAGCGGCAGCCCGTCGCGAATGTCGCAGCGGAGGTCGATGCCGGGGCCGCCCTGCTTGTCCGAGTTGATCCACCCCGGCCTCGCCTTCCGACCGCAGCCCCAGTGAAGCCGCGTGACGGTTCGCTCGCGCAGGGCGGCCTCGGGCTTCGCGACGATCCCGCGGGGCCAGTCTTCTCCCCCGGCCTGCGCCGCGCCCCCATCGAGATCCGGCGCGCCGGCCACGAGCCCTCGATCCTCTGAAGCCACGTCCCGGTCCTCCGCGCCATCATTGTCACCCGACCGCGGCGATCCGTCGAGAGGGAGGCGGGCGCGGGCCGTCCGCCGTGGCGGGCCG
>CAZDYT010000898.1:1477-1926 GCA_964509395.1 uncultured bacterium | reverse complement strand
GCGCCCGCCCGGCGCCGTCGCCTGGTCGCGGACGAAGTCCGGCCCCTCCCCCGTGGCGCAGAAGCCGAGCTCCTCGAGGCTCAGGAGCGGCGTATAGGTGAACGCGTCGTAGAGCATCGCAAGGTCGATGTCGGCGTGGGCCACCCCGGCCATAGCGAGAGCTTTGCGACCGGTCTCCCGAGCCGCCAGGGCCGTCAGGTCCGGCATCTGGGTGATCATGCCGTGGTCGTGGCTCTCCGCCGCTCCCAGCACCCAGACCGGTGCCTTCCTCAGGCTGCGCGCCCGCTCCGCCGTGGTCACGACGACCGCACCCCCCGCGTCGGTGACCAGACAGCAGTCGAACAGCCGGAACGGCCAGGCGATCCACCGCGAGGTGTGGTAGTCCTCGAAGCTGAGCGGCGTCCGCATCAGCGCCTTCGGGTTCAGCATCGCCCACTTCCGGGTGGCCA
>CAZDYT010000898.1:0-1467 GCA_964509395.1 uncultured bacterium | reverse complement strand
GCCACCGCGATCTCCGCCAATCCCTGGCGGCTGCGCGCCTCGCCATGCTGGTGCATGTAGCGTGCACAGGAGAGCGCGTAGCTGACGGGCGGCCCGATCAGGCCGTAGGGCATCTCGTACTGGAGGCTCGGCTGGTTGGGATCGGGACTGTCGACGACCGTGCCGTGCCCCACCCCGAACTGGTCGACCAGGGCCGGCACGCGGGGGTGGCGGCCGGTCTGCCCATGGGTGATCAGCGCGACCTCGCAGTATCCGGCGTGGATCGCTGCCATCGCGTGGAGGACATGCGTCTCGAAGGAGCCCCCGCCGATCCAGGTGCTGTCCGAGTAGCTCGGCCGGATGCCCATGTACTCGGCCGTCGTCAGCGTCGAGAACCGGGCGGTGAAGAGACCATCGACATCGCGCTTGGCCAGCCCGGCGTCCGCGAGGGCGTTGTGCGCGGCCTCGGCGTGGTGCTGGAGGGCCGACTTATGCGGGACGTGGCCGATCTCGTCCGATTCGGCGACGCCGACAATCGCGACCGACCTGGATAGCGAGGCCATGCTACCCGGCCCCCGCCACCGTCGCCCCACGGACCTCCGTGAGGTCGTCGGCAATTGTCAGCTGCGGCTCCGTCACCGCCTGCACCTCCTCGGGTGTGTAGCCGGGCGCGATCTCGCGCAAGAGGAACCCCCGGGGCGTCACCTCGAACAGGCCGAGATTGGTGATGACCAGCTTGACCACCCCGACCGCCGTCAGCGGCAGGGTGCAGCGCTTCCGCAGGCGGGGCTGACCGTCGCGGGTTGTGTGCTCCATCACGATGAAGACGCGCTTCGCGCCGACTGCGAGGTCCATGGCCCCGCCGATCGCGCCGCCGCGCCGGCCCGCGACCTTCCAGTTGGCGAGGTCGCCCGTCTCCGACACCTCGTAGGCCCCCATGACCACCGCGTCCACGTGCCCCCCGCGGATCAGGGCGAACGAGTCCGCGTGGTGCACCACCGCCGTGAACGGCAGCAGGGTGACGTAGTCGTTCCCGGCATTCACCAGGTGCGGGTCTTCCTGGCCGACAGGGGCGATCGGGCCGTACCCGAGGACGCCGTTCTCGGAATGGAAGACGATCGTCTTGTCCTTGAAGTCGTAGTTGGAGCACAGGGTCGGAATGCCGGCACCCAGATTGACGACCCACCCGTCCTCGAACTCCATCGCCAGGCGGTTGCACATGACCTGGCGCGACAGCGGGGCTTTGGCCATGGCCGACACTCCTCCCTCACAGGTCCGGCGCCGGCCGGACGATCCGGTCCCAGAGCCCCTCCGGGGGCGGGGGGACCTTGACCAGGCGGTCCACGTAGTGCCCGGGCGTGTGGACGTGGTCCGGGTCGATGGCGCCGAGCGGCAGGATGTCCTGCTCCACCTCAACGATGGTGACGCGCGCCGCCGTCGCCATGATCGGCCCGAAGTTGCGCTGGGCCAGCCGGAACTGGAGATTCC
>CAZDYT010000897.1:0-1931 GCA_964509395.1 uncultured bacterium | reverse complement strand
CGGGCGACGATCTCCGCTATCGCCAGCCGATAGGTCGCGATCGGGCTGTTGCGGTAGGCGTGGATGTCGTCGTCCTCCGCGGAGTAGCCCGTTTCGCGGGTATGGACGCAAACGAACCAGGCCCCGGCGGGAAGCCCCATGCGCTCGGGCCCGGAACGGCAACCTCCGGGCTGTGCGGGTCGCCGGCCCTCACGCCCGGGCCCTTGACGGTTTTGCAGGGCCGGGGGTAGAGTCCCCAACCGTGCCAACCCCGGCGACGGAGCGAATCCAGGAGATCCCGGTCGAGCCGCTCACGGAGACGGCCTTCGCGCCGTTCGGGCGGATCATCGGGCCGTCCCGGACGCCCCCGATCTTCCAGACCGAGGGCCTGGCATCCTGGCGCGTCGACTTCGAGGTCATCGGGCCCGTCGAGGTGATGTTCGCGCGTTACCGCCATCAGCCGATGGTGTTCGCGCTGATGGAGCGGCATTTCAACGTGACCCAGAGCTTCATCCCGCTCGGCCACGCTCCGACCGTCATGGTCGTGGCACCGCCGACCGATCCCCGCGACTGGTCGGCCATCCCCCGGCCGGAGGCGGTCCGCGCGTTCTTCCTGGACGGCGCGTGCGGCGTCATGCTGTGGAAAGGCACGTGGCACGCCCTCAACCGGTTTCCGGTGCGGCCGGCGGGCGCCGATTTCGCGCTGTTGACCGGCGCCGAGACGCAGCGCGAGCTCGAAGCCCAGTCGGCGACCGGCGGGCAGACCGCGCTCACGCAGACGGTCGACTATCGGAAGCCGTTCGGCACCTCCTTCAAGGTCGTCGACCCGTCCCGCCTCCTGTCCTGAGCCAACAGCTCATCCTTGGTCATGCCGAGCCCTCCTGGCCTCGATGCCGCTCATCCACCGCGACGGGCAGGCCCGGGCACGAGGACATGGAGCACCACCCACCGGCCTTCGGTCCGCGCGAGAGCCGCCATGGTGCCCGTCTCGAACGGGATGAGCTCCCGCTCCGGATCCTCCACCAGCAGGAGGGCGGCCAGCCGCCCGAGATGCGGCAGGTGCCCCACCAGCATCACGGGATCCGCCGCGGCCTCGCATTCGGGGCGGATCCCCTCCGGATCGTCGTCCGGCCTCAACCCGTCCACCGCCCGGATTCCGCGAGCGGGCGCGAGGTGGGCCGCCAGAATCTCCGCCGTCTGCTGGGCGCGGAGGAGGCCCGAGTGCCGGATCTCGGCGACCCGGAAGCTGAGCCGGGTGGCTTCACGGGCGACGCGCTCGATCTCGTCCCGGCCGCGCCCGCTGAGCGGCCGCGCGGGGTCCTCTGTGTCCGGCTTCGCCTCCCCGTGCCGCACCAGGTAGATCGGCATCGTCCGCGTCGACTGCCCAAAGACGTTACCGCAGCCGTGGTAATTCGTCGACTGCCAGTTGCCTGTGGGGAAGGGCTTGTTACGCGCCTCCGCGCCTTCGATCGACCGCCCTTTCAGTCCCCTCCTCCTCGGGGAACGTGGTGCGACCTCACCCGGCGCGAGTGCCGCGGGGAGACCCGCCCAGCTTTCAGTCCCCTCCTCCTCGGGGAACGTGGTGCGACCGAAGAGGTTCAGATCCCCGGCGAGTCGCGTGAAGTCTTTCAGTCCCCTCCTCCTCGGGGAACGTGGTGCGACGGCAGCCGCCGGAACAGAGCGATGGGGGCTTCCTGGACTTTCAGTCCCCTCCTCCTCGGGGAACGTGGTGCGACGGTGCATCTCAGCCAGGCCCGGGAGGTCGGCATTTCCTTTCAGTCCCCTCCTCCTCGGGGAACGTGGTGCGACTCGCCGCTGCGGACCGCTGGCCGGCGCTCCTCCTGGCTTTCAGTCCCCTCCTCCTCGGGGAACGTGGTGCGACTCGCCGGGAATCTCGGGAGGCACGGGCCGTGGGCCCACTTTCACACACCTCCAGCGCGGGGCACGGGGAA
>CAZDYT010000896.1:0-1932 GCA_964509395.1 uncultured bacterium | reverse complement strand
CTCCTGAGCGCACCGTTAGCGCACCACAAGCGCACCAGACCCCCGGCGGCAGGAGGTAACTTGACCGACCGCTCCGGCGATCGTAAAGGGTAACCGTTCACCCTCCTCTGACAGGCGTCTCCGATTGAGCGGGCAGGGATCGCCGACCGAACGGCGAAGGTACAAGGTTTTATGATTTACAAGTAAGAAGGGACCTGCCTCCGCCCGGCGAACTCGGGCGCTATGGAGCGTGCCGAGGCGGAGGCGATCCTCGACGGCGAGCGGGAGACGGCGGTCGCCGTGTTGATGCGGGTCGGAGAGCTGATCGAGGCGAACCGGCGGCTCGAGGCCCGCGTCGCCGAGCTCGAGCAGCGCCTCAACCGCAGCTCGCGCAACTCCTCGCTTCCGCCCTCGCAGGATCCGCCCTCGGCACCGCCACGTCCGAAGAGGCCGCTGAGCGGGCGCAAGCCCGGCGGCCAGCCCGGGCACGAGGGCACAAACCGCCCGTTGCTTCCGCTCGCGCAGGTGGACGAGGTGATCGACCATTGGCCGGAGCGCTGCGGCTCGTGCGCGCACGTCTTCGGCGAGGCAGAGCGGATCGACGCGGCCTCCCCGCAGCGCCACCAGGTCTCCGAGCTGCCGCCGATCGCGGTCACGGTGAGCGAGCATCGCCTCCACCGGCTGCGCTGCCCTGCCTGTGCCGCCGAGACGCGCGCCGAGCTTCCCGCCGGCATTCCCCGGGGTGCCTTCGGGCCGCGCCTCGAGGCGGCGGTGGCGACGCTCGCGGTCCGAAACCGCGTCTCCCGCCGCGACAGCTCAGAGCTCGTGCGCGAGCTCTTCGGCGCCGATCTCTCGACTGGTTCGGTGGAGGCGATCGTGAGCGGCGCTGGCGAGGCGCTCGCCCTCCCCTACGAGAAGCTGCTCGGCCACGTCCGTTGCGCCCCAGCGGTCAACGTCGACGAGACCGGCTGGCGCCTGCGCGGCGGCAAGCGCACGCTCTGGGCGGCGCTCACGCCCCAGGCGGGCGTCTTTCGAGTGGCGCCCGACCGCCACGAGCGGGAGGCCAAGGCGCTTCTCGGCGAGGAGTTTCAGGGCATCGCCTGCTCGGATCGCTGGTGGGCCTACGACTACCTCGACCCCGAGCGACGCCAGCTCTGCTGGGCGCACCTCGGGCGGGATTTCACCGCCCACGGCGAGGGGCTCGCAGCCCAGAAGGAGTTCGGCGAAGCCGGCCTTGCTTTGGCGGCGCGCCTGTTCGAGGTGTGGGATGCCTTCAAGGCCGACCGCGATCGCGCCCGCCTCAGCGAAGGAATCAGCCCGCTGAAGGACGAGCTCCGGGCGCTGCTCGAGCGGGCGGCGCGCAAGAGCACAAAGACGAAGTACCACCGACTCTTCGCCAAGAACCTGCTCAAGCGCTGGCCGGCGCTCTGGACCTTCACCGAGGTCGACGGCGTCGAGCCGACCAACAACCACGCCGAGCGCGGCCTGCGCGGGGCGGTCATCTACCGCAAGCTCTCGCTCGGCAGCCAGTCCGACCACGGGGAGCGCACGATCGAGCGGCTGCTCTCAGCCTCCGTCACCTGCCGTCTGCAGGGGCGCTCGCTCTTTGCCTACCTCACCGACGTCCTCACCGCCAGGATCCGCGGCGATCCCATCCCCCTGCTCGCCTGACCGAGCGGGGGCCTGAATGTCATGAAGGAGGGCCTCCCCGGCGCCCGGGACAATGGGCGTTTGGAGACGCAGTCCGAAACGCAGAGGAGGTCCCATGACGGAGTATGTCGGAATCGATTGGGCGTATCGCCGTGCCGCCTGGTGCGCGATGTCGGCGGGCGGTGTGATCAGTGCGGAGGGGTTCACGCCGGCGGACGAGGACGGGCTTGCGAAGCTGGTGCTCAGGCTCGGGAGCGACGTGAAGGCGTGCCTGGAGATGATGAGTGGCGCTGGTTGGGTGCG
>CAZDYT010000895.1:0-1934 GCA_964509395.1 uncultured bacterium | reverse complement strand
GTCCCGCACGAGCTTCCGGTTCTTCTCGTTGTCCTCGACGATCAGGATCAGCTCGCCGGCCATGACCGCACCGGCAGGGTGAAGGTGAAGGTCGACCCCTTGCCGACCTCGCTCTTCACCCAGATCCGGCCCCCGTGGAGCTCGGCGAACTTCTTCGCCAGCGTGAGCCCGAGCCCCGTGCCCTCGCGCTTCCGCGCGTAGTCGCTCCCGACCTGGCGGAACTCCTCGAAGATCGCCTCCTGGTCCTCCGGGGCGATCCCGATCCCCGTGTCGCTCACCGAGATCTCCACGAAGCCGTCGGCGGGCACGGCGGTGACCGCGATGCGGCCGCCTTCCGGCGTGAACTTCACGGCGTTGGAGAGCAGGTTCAGGAGCACCTGCTTGACCTTCCGCTCGTCGCCCACGATGTCGCCCAGCCGCTGGTCGACGGCGAGGTCCAGGCTGAGCCCGTGGCGCTGGGCGCGCTCCCGCACGAGGGTGAAGGCATTCTCCAGCGCCGCCGGGAGGTTGAACGGAGCCAACTCCAGCTCCATCCGGCCCGCCTCGATCTTGGAGAGGTCCAGGATGTCGTTGATCAGCGACAGGAGGTGGCGCCCGGAGGTGTGAATGTCCTCGACGTACTCGATCTGCTTGGGGTTGAGCTCCCCGAACATGCGCTCCACCAGCACCTCCGAGAAGCCGATGATGGCGTTGAGCGGGGTCCGCAGCTCGTGCGACATGTTCGCGAGGAACTCCGACTTGTGGCGGCTCGCCGCCTCGAGCTGCCGGCTCTTCTCCTCGATCTCCCGGAAGAGCCGCGCGTTCTGGATGGCGAGGGCGGACTGGCTGGCGAAGGTCCGCAGGAGATCCACCGTTTGTGGCGGAAACGCCCCTGGCAACTTCCGCAACACGACGAGACCGCCCAGGATGCGGTCCTCGCGCAGCAGGGGGACTGCCAGCGCAGCCCGGAATCCCGTGCGGGGCAGGAGCTCGCGCAGACGCTCCTGGTAGGCCCCCTCCTCGAGGAGGTCGGGGATCTGGACCGGCTCGCGAAGCACGGCGGCCCGGCCCACCGCGCCTTCCCCCAGGTGAAGGGGGGTCGTGCGGAGCACCTCGACGAGCTCCTCTTCGAACTTCTGCGTGGCCCGCAGGTGAAGCTCTCCGGTCGCCTCGTCGTACTCGTAGATCGCCCCGCCGTCCGTCTCCGAGAGCTGGTCGGCGCGGGAGACGACCGTGCTGAGGACCGTCGCAAGGTCCAGGGTGGAGCTGACCGCCTGGCCGACCTCGCCCAGGGCCCGGAGCTCCTCGACCGAGCGGGCCAGCTCCCGCGTCCGCGCCTGCAGCTCCTGGAAGAGCCGGACGTTCTCGATGGCGATCACGGCCTGGGCGGCGAAGGTCTCGAGGAGCGTGACCTGCTTCTCCGTGAACGGCCGAACTTCCATGCGGCGAATGAGGATGGCGCCGATCGCCGCGCCCTCGCGCAGGAGCGGCGTGGCCAGCGTGGTCCGGTGCCCTAAATTCCTCTGAAACATCTTGCCCATCGGGTACTCGGTGTCCGACTCGGCGGCGAGGTCGTGGACGTGGATGGTCTGCCGGTCCACCACGGCGCGGCCGGTCACCCAGCCGCGGCTGATGGGTGCTCCCTCAGCCACGACGTCGACCGGAATCGGGCCATAGGAGGCGACCGGCCTGAGCCGGTCGCCCTCCACCCGGAAGATCTGCCCATCGCTTGCCTCACAGAGCCGCGCGGCCCGCTCGGCCACGGCGTCCAGCACCGGCTGGATGTCGGTCGGCGAGCTACTGATCACCCGCAGGATCTCAGCGGTCGCGGTCTGCTGCTCGAGGGCCTCCGTCAACTCCCGCGTGCGCACCTCGACCTTCTGCTCCAGGTTGGCGTACGACTCCCGGGGCTGCTCCGCCATCTGGTTGAACTGATCGGCCAGCGCCTCCAGCTC
>CAZDYT010000894.1:0-1935 GCA_964509395.1 uncultured bacterium | reverse complement strand
GGTCAGTCAGGCGCAATGGAGCCAGCCGGGCTCGGTGCGCCCGAGGGCGAGGAAAGGTGCTCAACTGTCCGTCTGACAAAGAGTGGACGCTGCAGAAGGGGTTCACCCGGGCCGAGGGACGAGGACGGCGAGGGATGGATCCTCCCCGCAGCTGGGCCTGAAGGACGAGGGCAGAGGAGGGAAGAGGCGATGAAGCTCGTGATTCCGACGATGTGTGTCGTGACGTTGGCGTTGAGCCCTGTCGCTCATGCGTATCGTCCGGCGCCGGACCCGCGGCCGTGCCCGCGTGTGGTCCACTATTCTCCGATTCCGCCATGCCCCAAAGGGCATCCCCCGGCGCCGTGCGACGTGGTCTACCGTCCGAGGCCCCTTCCGCCGTGCCCCCAAGGGCCTACCCCGGCGACGGATGTGACCTGCCCGTGCCTACGAGCGTGAGAACCGGCTTTTCTTCGCGTGCAGGACGGTGCCAATATGATTGCGCGGCCTCGGCAGGTCTGCCCGCGACGAGGGAAGGGGTGATTCGCTCCGTGGAGGGAGGCGGGCCATGAGGCAGGCTGACATCGATCGCCTGGAAAGGGCCGGGGACGTCCGAGGGCTGATCGCTAAGCTGCGCGAGAAGAGACGCCGCATCGAGGGCGGCCGGACGACCGGGCAGGCTGCGCGCGACCTGATGAAGAACCTCGGATTGGACCTGCCGGAGGACGGGAAGGCCGAGGTGGTGAACCTGGCCGAGGTCCGAGTGGTCGATGCCGCCTGGGAGACCCGCGTCGCGGCCGCCCGGGCGCTGGGGCGACTAAGCAAACTCGAAGGCCATCTGGCGCTCGCCGAAACACTCTACGACGACGACCCGCGCGTGGTGCAGGCGGCTCTCGACGCGCTGCGGGGGCTCGGTGGGGCCGTGCGGACCACGCTCATCGGCTTCGAGGACACCTCCGGGTTCGCACAAATGAGCGCTGTCCAGGACGTCCGGACCGCGCTGAGGGAGCAGGCCTCCGACCGTTCCTAGCGACTTTCCGACGCCTGCGGGCCCGCCCACCGCTGGTCGAGCCAGCGCCCGATCAGGGTTCGTCGGCAATGACGAGACGGCCATTCGAGAAGAGCCGGATCTTGACCTTCCGCAGATCCTCGCGCTCGATGCGCGCCTGAATCTCGATCACGACAACCTTGTCGGACGGGAGTCTCAGCTGGCCCCGTTCGAGCACGCCGAGCAGCTCTCGCGTGCGAGGTTCGGAGGTCGGCTCGCCCCGATAGGCGAGGAGGGCGCGCCGGAGCTCCGGAGAGAGCACGGTGAAGCCCTCCGTGATCACGCTTGCGGGACCCGTCCCGGCCCGCAGCTTGACCCGTCCCCGCAGCTGGCTCCCCTGCTGTGGCGGCCATAGATACGTGGTGGTCACCAGGACAAGCAGGATGCCGGCGCAGGCCGGGACGGCCACCCGAAGCCACCCAGGCGGGGGAAGGAGGCGCTCGGCCCACTCCTGAAGCTGCCGGACGAACTGCACCCTTCGAGGCGGCTTCGAGGGCCTCAGGGGCTTGGAGGCCAGGGCAGCCGCGACCAGCCTCGGAGAGGCGGGCTGCCACCCCGCGCTGACCGCCTCGCCCCAGTCGCCAACGGCCTCGAGCTGATGCAGGCAGGCATCGCACCGGGCGAGATGCCGCTCCACCGCCGCCCGCTCGGCCTCGGGGAGCATCCGGTCCGCGTAGGCGGCCATCGTCGCTGTATCGAGACACCTCCCGGGGGGCGAGACGTGACCCAGCCGCGGCCCCAGGCCGGTCAGGAGACTCCTCAGGCTCTGGAAGGCCTCCGCCTCTTCACCGCATCGCGGGCAGCTCCGCACGTGCTGTCGGATCTCCTCCGTCTGAACCGGCGCCGTCTCGCCGCTGACATATCGGACCAGGAGGTCGGATCCCGGACACATCATCGTCTTCTCTAGACGG
>CAZDYT010000893.1:0-1936 GCA_964509395.1 uncultured bacterium | reverse complement strand
CCTGAATGGCGGCCTCCACCCGGAGCACCTTCCGCTCCCCCGAGTACTTGATCGCGTTGTCGACCAGGTTGGCCAGCGCCTGGCGCACCGCGTCGGCGTCCACGGAGACCTCGGGGAGGTCGCCGGCCACGGCGACCTCGACGGCGAACCCCTGCTGGGTCAGGGGGTAGCTGAACGCCTCGAGCGTTTCGCGTACCAGCGGCTCGACCGGCGTCGGCGCCCTGTCGTACCGCCGGCGACCTCCCTCGATCCGCGAGAAGTCGAGCACGTTGTCGATCAGCCGGGAGAGACGCTCGCTCTCGCGCGTGATGACGCGGTAGTACTCCTGCCGCTTCGCGTCGTCGCCAACCCGCCCCATCTCGAGGGTCTCGCCGAACATGCGGATCAGCGAGAGCGGCGTCTTGAGGTCGTGGGAGACATTGGCGACGAAGTCGGCCTTGAGCCGCGCCATCTCCGTCTCCCGCCGCACCAGCCGATACGTCGCGACGAGGCCGGCCCCGATCACCCCGAGGAGCAGGCCGAAGGCGCCGGTGAAGATGGTGATCTGGCGGCGCACGGCCGCCTTCGGCGACGCCCCGGGCGGCTGGTAGAGGGCGACACGCCACGCGGGGAAGGCCTCGCCGAAGGGAACGGCGACGATCCGGTCGGCCGAGTCCAGGGGCTCCCGACTGTAGACCGGCCGGTCCCGATGATCGAGCACGGCGAGGATGGCAGTCGGCCGCTCCTGGGTGCCGAGCGCCGGCTCCAGGATCTCACGGCGCAGGGCTTCGGGGTTCCGCGAGAAGGCGACGAGCACGGGCGCGCCGGCGGCCGTCTTGACGACGGCGGCCAGGATGACCTGATCGCCGGCAAGCCAATGGCGCCGCCCCCCGCGGTCCCAGAACCCTGGGGAAATCTCTCCCAGGAGCCCCCCGAAGACTCCCGCGTCCTCGGCCTGTCGCGCGGGGGGGAACAGGAGCTGCCCGCGGCGGTCGAAGACGAAGAGCCGCTGGATCAGCGGGGTCGCGTCCAGGAGCGTCTGGATGGCCGCCGGGGCGAAGTCCGGCTCCGCGAGCGCCGCCCGGAGGCGGGTGAGAATCTCGTCCTCGGCGTGACGGAGGACCATCTCGACCTTCTCCGCCGCCATGCTCGCCGTGTCGCGGGCCTGCTCCCGAAAGAGCAGCTCGGCGGAGGTCTCCCACTGGCGCAGCGAGACGAAGCCGAGGACCGCCAGGACTGCGGCGGCGAACAGGATCGCCAGGAGGGCAAGCGTGAGGAACGCCTTCACGCGCCGCCGTCACCTCGGGGGCGACTCGGCGAGGAGCGTCCGGATGACCTGCTCGGTCTCCGCATAGGCACCCTCGCCGATGTGGGTGTAACGGACGATGCCGTTTCGGTCCAGCAGGACCGTCGTCGGCCACGCCCAGATGCCGAAGCGGTGCCAGATGGCCGCGTCGTTGTCCTGCACCACCGGGTGGCGAACCTGGAGCTCCCTGACCGCCGCCACGACGCGGTCGTAGGCGCGCTCCCAGAAAAACTCCGGGGTGTGGACGCCGACGATGGTGAACCCGGCCGGTTCGTACTGCTCGTGCCAGGCCCGCAACTGCGGGATCACGTTCCGGCAGTTGATTCAGCCGTAGGTCCAGAACTCCACGAGGACGACGCGGCCGCGGAGCTTCCCGAGCGACAGGGGCCCACTGTTGATCCAGGACGCCCCCGTGATCTCGGGCGCGGGCCGCCCGACGCGCGCGCCGCGCTGCGCCACGGCGCCGGCGGGCAGCCCCGCGATCGCCGCCAGCGTCAGCAGGGTAGCCACGCCTCGGATCGTGCTCGTCGTGAGCCTCATCTCTGCCCGCTCGTGCGCCCCCGTCGGCCCCGACCCCCGGCGCGCCCCCGCCCGGCGGCACCCCCCCCCCGCGCGCCGACAGCCCCCCCTGGATCACGCCGGCCAGATCTT